>NZ_MWLP01000001.1:0-104485 GCF_010634885.1 Microbacterium sp. B35-04
CGAGGTGTTTCGTCTCGGTCGCTGGCGCTCCCTCGCTCAACGACCGGAGAGGGGGTCTCCGATCATGGCCCGGGCGCCGTGCGAAGATGGATGCGCCATGCCGACCGACGCGCCTTCCAACCTGCCCCCGGTACTCCGCCCCGACGCGCCGCCGACCCATTCCCTCGCGGATCTCGCGGCGCGCTTCGCCGTCGACGTCCGCGGCGACGTCGCCGACGTCGCGCTGACCGGCATCACCCTCGCGACCGCCGATCTCCGCCCCGGCGACGTGTTCGTCGCCGTCCAGGGCGTCTACCGCCACGGCGCGGAGTTCACCGCGACGGCGGCGGAGAAGGGTGCCGTCGCGGTCGTGACCGACGCCGCCGGTGCCGACGTCGCCGCCGCGAGCGGGCTGCCGGTGGTGCTGGTCGACAACCCCCGCGCTCTGCTCGGCGAGCTGTCGGCGTGGGTGTACAGCACGGGCCGCGACGACGACCTGCCCCTCCTGTTCGGCACGACCGGCACCAACGGCAAGACCAGCGTGTCGCACCTGCTCGAGGGAATCCTCGGCCAGCTCGGGGCGACGACCGGACTCTCCTCCACCGCCGAGCGCCACATCGCCGGCCAGATCGTCGTGTCCCGGCTGACGACGCCCGAGGCGTACGAGATGCACGCCCTCCTCGCTCTCATGCGCGAGCGCGGCGTCGAGGCCGTCGCGGTCGAGGTGAGCGCGCAGGCGCTCAGCCGCCGTCGCGTCGACGGCATCGTGTTCGACGTCGCCGGCTTCACCAACCTCACCCACGACCACCTCGACGACTACGCCGACATGCGCGAGTACTTCGAGGCGAAGCTGCCCCTGTTCCGACCCGACCGCGCGCGCCGCGCCGTCGTCTGCATCGACTCCGAACCCGGTGCGGAGGTCGTGGCGCGCAGCGAGGTGCAGACTGTCACGGTGGGCACACCCGCCCTCGCCTCGGATCCGGATGCCGCAGCCGCCGCAGACTGGGTCGTCGACATCCTCGACGAGCGACCGGTCGGCACCGAGTTCCGCCTCACCGCCCGCGACGGCCGCACCCTGACGACCCTCGTCCCCGTGATCGGACGCCACATGGCCGCCAACGCCGGCCTCGCGATCGTGATGATCCTGGAGGGCGGCTACGCGTGGGAGCGGCTCGTGGCGGCGCTCGACGGCGACCGCATCGAGGCCTACCTGCCGGGGCGCACCGAGCTCGTCTCGGGAGAGACCGGCCCTGCCGTCTACGTCGACTTCGGGCACTCGCCCGACGCGTTCGAGAAGACGCTCGCCGCGGTGCGCCGTGTGACACCCGGCAAGGTCATCATGCTGTTCGGCGCCGACGGGGACCGCGACGCCACCAAGCGGCACGACATGGGGCGCACCGGGGTCGAGGGCAGCGACATCCTCGTCGTCACCGACCACCACCCGCGCCACGAGGATCCCGATTCGATCCGCGCCACTCTCGTCGAAGGCGCACGCCGGGCGCAGCCGGATGCCGAGATCCACGAGTTCTCCCCGCCCGAGCGCGCCATCATCGAGGCCGTCGCGCTGGTCGGCGACGGCGATGCGATCCTGTGGGCCGGGCCTGGACATCAGGACTATCGCGACATCCGCGGCGTCCGCACGCCCTACTCGGCACGAGAGCTCGCCCGTCGCGCCCTGCGCGAGGCCGGCTGGCCCGTGCCCGAACCGCACTGGCCGGTGCCGTACCCGGAGCACGAGACCCCGGCATCCGATCCCCTCCGCCCGGTATATCCCACGACCTGACGCGTCTGCTCCCCGCGCGTTTCGCGCGCCCGCGCCCCGCTCCCGCGCGCGGCGCTCGCCGGTCGCGCGAGGCCGGATCGTTCACCGCCGGGCCGCGGCAGGCGGGCGGCGCGGAGACGGCGGGGCGGGATCAGGATGCCGCGGCGATCGCCTTGTCGGCGGCGCGGCGGGCCCACTCCTCGGCGTCGGCGAGCGCGGCCCGCGTCAGCGCGTCGGGAGCGTCGTGCGCATCGACGACGCGGGCGATGACATCGATGATCCCGGGGAAGCTCAGCCGGCCCTCGTGGAAGGCATCCACAGCCTGCTCGTTCGCGGCGTTGAACACGGCGGGGTAGGTTCCGCCCGCGCGACCGACCTGCTTCGCCAGGCGCACCGCGGGAAACGCGGCGTCGTCGAGCGGCTCGAACGTCCACGCGGTCGCCGTCGTCCAGTCCAGCGGCCGGCCCACTCCTGCGATGCGGTTCGGCCAGTCGAGCCCGAGCGAGATCGGCAGGCGCATATCAGGCGGCGACGCCTGCGCGATCGTGGATCCGTCGACGAACTCGACCATCGAGTGCACGATCGACTGCGGGTGCACCACGACGTCGATGTCCGAGTAGGACACGCCGAAGAGGAGGTGCGCCTCGATCACCTCGAGCCCCTTGTTCACGAGGGTCGCCGAGTTCGTCGTGACGACGCGCCCCATGTCCCAGGTGGGATGGGCGAGGGCCTCGGCGGGCGTGACGGCATCGAGCGAGGCGCGGCTGCGCCCCCGGAACGGACCGCCGGACGCCGTCAGCACGAGCCGGCGCACCTCGCTGCGCTCCCCCGACCGCAGCGCCTGCGCGATCGCCGAGTGCTCGGAGTCGACCGGCACGATCTGTCCGGGACGCGCGAGTGCGGTGACGAGGTCTCCGCCGACGATCAGCGACTCCTTGTTGGCGAGCGCGAGCGTGCGGCCGGTCTCGAGGGCCGCGAGAGTCGGTCCGAGGCCGACGGAGCCGGTGATGCCGTTGAGCACGACATCGGCTTCGACGTCGCGGACCAGCTGCTCGGCCTCCACCGCGCCGAGGGCGGTGCTCTCGACTCCGAACTCGGCGGCCTGCGCGTCGAGGCCGGCGCGATCGGAGCCCGCAGCGAGGCCGACGATCTCGAACCGCCGGGGATTGGCCCGCACGACGTCGAGCGCCTGAGTGCCGATGGAACCGGTCGAGCCGAGGATCAGGACGCGCCGCATCCGGCCAGCCTATCGCCGGGCCGGATGCGGTCGAAGTCTCTCCGGGGTCGACTACTCGGCGGCGGCGGCCCGCTGCACGCCCAGGATGTCGATGACGAAGACGAGCGTCTCGCCCTTCAGGTCCTGGTCATTGATCTCGCCCTCGCCGTAGCCGGCCGCCGGCGGGATCACCACGAGCACCTGCGAGCCGACCGTCTGACCCTCGAGCGCCTGCTGGAAGCCCGCGACGACGCCGGTCGTCTGGAACTGCGCGGGCGTTCCGCGGCTCCAGCTGGAGTCGAACTCGGTGCCGTCCGACCACTTGACGCCGCGGTACTGCACGAACACGGTGTCACCCGATTCGACGGTCGCGCCGTCGCCGAGCTTGAGATCGGCGATCTGCACCTCGGCCGGCGGCTCCTCCTCGGGAACCGTGATGGTCGGCGCGCCGTCATCCTCCAGCTCGACTTCCGGCATGCCTTCCACCGGGTCCTGCTCGGCACCGGTGGCGACCGTCGGAAGCTGGTCGATGGACTGCGCGACGACGACGGCGTTGGCGGCGCCCTCGCCCAGCATGGAGCCGGGGATGGTGAACGCGGTGGCGGAGCCGAGCGGCGTGCAGAGCACGCTGCTGCCGAAGATGCCGCTGCCGTCGACGATGATCGGGACGAGGCCCGAGTCGTCGGGCGTGGTGGTGGCCGAATCGAGCAGCACCTCGCCCGTGGTCGGGTCGATGATGAGGTACTGGCCGGAGACGAGCTCGCCGACAGCGAGGTCGTCACCGTCGGCATCCTCGGCGATGGTCCGCTGAAGCTCCGCGAACTCGAGATCGGCCGGCACCTCCGCCGTCAGCTCGGGGGCGGTGCCGGAGACGGTGATCGCGTCGGAGTCGGCGCCGGGCTGCGGATCGAGTCCGCAATCCGAGCTGGCCGCACTCGACGACGGGCTGGGAGTGGCGTCCGGCTCGGCGGAGCCGGCGCAGCCGGCGAGCAGGAGGGCCGACATCGCGGCGACGGACAGGGCGGCGAGCGGGCGAATGCGCACGGAACAACCTCGAGACGTGGAAGGGAAGTGTCCATCTTTTCGCATCTTTGCTCCGTTCGTGCTGGGAAACGGCTATGCCGATACCGGAATGCAATCGGGGGTACCCTCGACGGGTGACTTCCGACCTCGTACCCGGCGCCGATGACAACGCCGGCGAATCGCCGGAAGCGCCCGAATCCTCCGCCGCTCCGGCTCGCCGGATGAGCTTCACCTACGCCATGGGACGCCAGATCATCCGGCCTCTCGCGCGCATCGTGTACCGCCCTCGCGTGGACGGGAAGGCGAACGTCCCGAAGTCCGGGCCGGTCATCTTCGCCAGCAATCACCTGTCGTTCATCGACTCGATCGCGATCCCCGTGGCCTCGCCTCGCCCCGTGCACTTCCTTGCGAAGGCGAGCTATTTCGAGAGCGGCCTCTCCCGCTGGTTCTTCACGGCCATCGGAGCGATCCCAGTCCAGCGCGGCGCCGGGCAGGCGGCCCTCGACGCGCTCGACCAGCAGCGCACGCTGCTCGAAGAGGGCAGCGCCGTCGCACTTTACCCGGAGGGCACGCGCTCGCTCGACGGCCGTCTCTACAAGGGGCGGACGGGCGTCGCCTTCCTCGCTCTGCAGACCGGCGCACCGGTCGTTCCCGTCGGTCTCATCGGCACCGACGACGTGATGCCGGTCGGCGCGAAGATGCCCTCGCTCAGCCACCGCATCACGGTCAGGTTCGGCGAGCCGCTCGACCTCGCGCACCACGGTCCGGCCTCGTCCGGCAAGGCCCGCCGGCTCGCCACCGACGAGATCATGGCCGCGATCCACGCCCTGTCGGGTCAGGAGCTCGCCAACGCCTACAACGAGGTCCCGGCGCAGAACACGATCGACCGCATCAAGCAGGTGCTCCCGCACGAGCGCCGCTGAGGCGCGGTTCTCCGCGGTCGACCGCACCGGTCGTCGAGCGTGGGGCAGTCAGGCGCCGGCGACAACCACCGTGGGCTCGTGGCGCACCGGGAAGTTCACCGAGTTGGCGATGAAGCACCACTCGTTCGCCTGCGCGTGCGCGGCGGTCGCGGCATCCGTCATCGATGCGTCCGCGACGGTCACGCGCGGCCGCAGCACGACCTCACGGAAGGCGCCGCCGCCGCGCCCGTCTTCGACCATCAGACCGGATGCCTCGTCCTCGTAGCCGAGGACCACCACGCCCGCCTGCACGCAGGCGTGGAGATACGACAGCAGATGGCACTCGCTGAGGGCGGCGAGCAGCATGTCCTCGGGGTTCCAGCGGGACGGATCGCCGCGGAACGGCTTGTCCGCCGAGGCCGGCAGCGCGGGCTTGCCGTCGATCTCGATCGTCACGGCCCGGTCGTAGTCCCGGTAGCCGGAGGTGCCGGTGCCGCGGTCACCCGTCCAGGTCGTCCGGACGGAGTATCGATGCTCGCCCCACATGAGCACAGTCTGTCATGCAGGCCGACGTCGCCTCCGGCGGTAGGCTGACGAGGTGCCGCAGACCTTCGCCGCAGCCGACGCCGTCGAACTCGCCGTTGTCGAACGCAGCGGTTTCGTCGAGTCGCGACACGCGGGCATCGCCATCGTGCTGGCCGCCGACGGCACCATCGCCGAGAAGCTCGGCGATCCGTCGGCACTGATCCTCCCCCGCTCGAGCCTCAAGCCGCTCCAGGCGCTCGCGTGCCTCTCGGCCGGCGCGCCCCTGGAGGGCGAGCAGCTCGGACTCTCCACGGCGAGCCACTCGGGCACCGAACGTCACGTCGCGGTCGTGCGCGACATCCTCTCCCTCGCCCAGCTCGGCGAGGAGGATCTCGGGTGTCCGCCCGCATGGCCGGGCGACACCGTCACCCGCGATGAGCTGGTGCGCGAGCTCGGTCAGCCGTCACGCATCCGCATGAACTGCTCGGGGAAGCACGCCACCATGCTCCTCACCAGCGTCGTCAACGGCTGGGACCCTAAGGGCTACCTCGCGCCGGGGCATCCGGTGCAGATCCTCATCCGCGAGACGATCGAGCGTCTCATCGGCGAGAAGATCGCCGCCACCGCGGTCGACGGCTGCGGCGCGCCCGTCTACGCCATGACCCTCTTCGGACTGGCCCGCGCCATCCACCGCATCGGCAACTCCTCGACCACCTCGCCGTTCGCGCTGCATCGCAGCGCCGGCGCGCTGGTCGACGCCGTTCGGGCGAACCCGTGGACGATCGACGGGCCGGGACGCGCCGACACGATCGCGATCGAGCGGCTCGGCGTCTTCGCCAAGGGCGGCGCGGAGGGCGTCATGGTGATGGTGGCCCCCGACGGCACCACCGTGACGCTCAAGATGCTGGACGGGAGCGGCCGCGCCGCCACCGCCGTCGCTCTGCGGCTGCTGGAACGCCACGGCGCGCTCGCGTCGGCCGACGTCGCCGACACGCTGTCGAAGCTTCCGCTGACCATCACGGGCGGCGGGCAGGACGTCGGGGCCATCCGCCCCGCCTTCTAGAGGCGCTCCCACGAGGAGCCCGAGCGCTCCAACGGCGGAGCGGAAAGGATCACACGATGCGGATCAGCGTCCCCACCGAGGTCAAGAACAACGAGTACCGGGTCGCCCTCACGCCTGCGGGAGTGCATGATCTGGTGGCGTCCGGCCACGAGGTGTTCGTGCAGCGCGGCGCCGGCGAGGGGTCGTCCATGCCGGACGCCGAGTACGAGGCGGCCGGAGCAGTCCTGCTGGACGACGCCGCGGAGGTGTGGGAGCGGGCGGAGCTGCTGCTCAAGGTCAAGGAGCCGATCGCGAGCGAGTACGGCTACTTCCGCGACGACCTCGTGCTGTTCACGTACCTGCATCTCGCCGCCGACCGCCCGCTCACCGAGCGCCTGGTCGCCGACCGCGTCACCGCCATCGCGTACGAGACGGTGCAGCTCCCCGGCGGCGGGCTGCCGCTCCTCGCGCCGATGAGCGAGGTCGCCGGGCGGCTCGCGCCGACCGTCGGCGCCGCCACGCTGATGCGCTCCGCGGGCGGGCTCGGCCTGCTGATGTCGGGAGTGCCCGGCACACGGCCGGCGACGGTGACCGTCATCGGAGGCGGTGTGGCGGGCGCGAACGCGGCCGTCATCGCGGTCGGGCTGGGCGCCGACGTCACCGTGTTCGACACCAACGTCCAGCGGCTCCGCTACCTCGACGACCACTTCCAAGGCCGGGTGAAGACCGCGGCCTCCAACCCGCTGGATCTCGACCGCGCGGTCGTCGCTTCGGACCTCGTCATCGGATCCGTGCTCATCCCCGGGGCCAAAGCCCCGAAACTCGTCACCAACGGCATGGTCGCACGCATGCGGCCGGGATCGGTGCTCGTCGACATCGCGGTGGACCAGGGCGGCTGCTTCGAAGACACCCACCCGACGACGCACGCCGACCCGACGTTCCCGGTGCACGGGAGCATCTTCTACTGCGTGGCCAACATGCCCGGCGCCGTCCCGAACACGTCGACCTCGGCCCTCACGAACGCGACCCTCCCCTATATCCGCCAGATCGCCCGGCATGGGTGGCAGGCGGCACTCCGGTCGGACGCCGCCCTCGCGACGGGCCTCAACACCGTCGGCGGCCAGGTCGCGAACGCGGGCGTAGCGATGGCGCACGATCTCGAGCTCGCACCGTTGGACGTCGCGCTCGTCTGAACGCGCAGCAGAAGCCCCGGATGCCTCGCGTCCGGGGCTTCTGCACTGTCGGGCCTGGTGCGCTGAGCTCTGCCGACGGCTGCTCCGAGGTGCGTGGCCGGCTGCGCGTGTCGCTGCCCCGCGCGACACTGGTGTCATGACGGATGACCGCGAATGGACGGTGGAAGACCATCTTCGAGGCGCCGATCCCGACGCCGTGCGCCTATGGCACCACATCGACGAGTTGATCGGCACTTTCGGCCCGGTGACGCACGCGGTGGCCAAGA
The DNA here is from genome assembly GCF_010634885.1 of Microbacterium sp. B35-04. NCBI lineage: Bacteria > Bacillati > Actinomycetota > Actinomycetes > Micrococcales > Microbacteriaceae > Microbacterium > Microbacterium sp. B35-04. The sequence continues at coordinate 7,909 of NZ_MWLP01000001.1, forward strand.
CCACGATCACCTTCCGCGGTCCTCGGCGCGGGTTCGCAGGCGCCCGGCCGATCCGCCAGGGTGTGCGCGGGTACTTCGACCTGATGCGCGAACTGCCCCCCGACCCCCGGATCCTCGGTGTCTCCCCCTACGGGCGGCGACTCTTCGTGCACCAGTTCCGACTCGCCGACGAGAGCGAGTTCGACGAGACCGTCGCCTCCTGGCTGCGGGAGGCGTACGAGGTGGGCTGCGGAGCGCACCTCGGCCCCTGACGCCCCGGCCCCTGACGCCCCGGCCCATGACGCGCCGGCTCGCTGAGCCGCGACCCGGCGAGGTCCGGCTCAGCTCAGGCCAGCCCGCCGTCGATGGACCGGGAGAAATCGGCAGGATCCTCCGGCACGAGCACTTCGGTGTCGCGGTTCAGGCTCTCACCGCGGAAGAACGGCTTGGCGCGCGGGAACGCGAACCACAGGAACATCAGCAGCACGCCGAACGCGAGTGCGCCGATGCCGAGGACGAAGGTGCCGCCGATTCCGAGCAGGACTGTGTAGCCGTAGTCGACGTCGTACATGTCGATCGCCGACTGCACGAACGCGTAGGTCAGCATGAGCGCGCCCAGGAGAGGGAACAGGAACCGGTAGAAGAAGTTCCTCGCCGACGTGAACAGCTCGCGGCGGAAGTACCAGACGCAGGCGTAGCCGGTGATCGCGTAGTAGAACGCGATGGCGAGTCCGAGCGAGAGGATGGAGTCCTGCAGGATGTTGTCGCTGATCAGGGTCATCCCGATGTAGTAGAGCGATGCGACGATGCCCATGACGAGCGTGGAGAACGACGGGGTCTTGTAGCGCGGGTGGACCGACGCGAAGCGCCGGGGAAGCGCCTTGTAGGCCGCCATCGACAGTGTGCCTCGCGCCGTGGGCAGGATCGTGGTCTGCGTCGACGAGATCGCCGAGATCATGACAGCGACCACCAGCACCCAGCCGAGCGGACCGAGCAGGCCATCCTTGATGGCGAGGAAGAAGTCGTCGGCGTTCGCCTCGTTGCCCAGGCCCGTGCCTTCGCTGCCGAGACCGGCGTACATCATCGCCGCGACGGTGACGCCGACGTAGGTCACCAGCAGGATGACCGTGGTCAGCAGCGCGGCCCGACCGGGGATGCGCTTGGGGTCCTTCGTCTCCTCGTTGAGAGCGAGGCAGGTGTCCCAACCCCAGTAGATGAAGAGCGCGAGCAGGATCGACTCGACGAAGCCGCCCCACTCCGTGAACGCGAAGGGGTTGAACCACGACCAGTCGAACGGGGTCGGGTCCGGCGCGGTGCCCGCGAAGAAGTGCCACAGCGCGGCGACGACGAAGATGGCCAGCGCGAGGTACTGGATGCCGAGCAGGACGTTCTGGATCCGTTCGCCGATCTCGACCCCGCGCCAGCTGACCCACGTCATCGCCGCGATGAACGCCACACCGGTCGCCGTGACGAGGGGGACGTTCTCCGAGAGGAGTGCGTCCTCGGCGTTGCCGACGATTCCGTCGATCAGTGCCCACAAGTAGATGCCGGCGATCTGGGCGAGGTTCGCGAGCACGACCATTCCGGCGACGGCAACGCCCCATCCGCCCATCCAGCCCACCCACGGACCGAACGCCTTCGTGCCCCACGTGAACGTGGTGCCGCAGTCCGGCACGGCGTTGTTGAGCTCACGGTAGGCGAACGCGATGAACAGCATCGGGATGAACGCGATGACGAATGCGATGGGCGCCTGAGCCCCGACGGCGAGGACGACGAACCCGAGGGTCGCCACCAGGGAGTAGACCGGAGCGGTGGACGCGAGGCCGATGACGGTGGAGCCCCAGAGGCCCAGCGTGCCGGCGGCGAGTCCCTTGCCCTCAGGCCGTTGCAGATCGATCGGGGTTGTAGCCACAGAGTGACGCTAAGCGGTGGGCGAAGAGCTGGTCAACATACTGTCCCGACGGTTCGGCCGGACATCGCCGGAGGGAAGGACAATGCGCACGGGCTCCGCTCCGGCCGAGATGAGCCAGGCGCGCCCCGCGCCGGGCTCGCAGTACGGCGGCACGCCGCGGTACCCGGCCACGACGCGAAGTTCTGCGGCGCAGGTCGTGTCGACGACCAGGTCGTGGTCGCCCCGCACGTCGGCGAGCAGGCGCCAGTGACGCTGCCAGTCGTCGGGCTCGCCGACGATGACGACGCACGCGTCCGCCGTGGATGCCGGATCCGTCACGTAATCGTCGACCTCGAGCACCCGCACGCCCTGCTCGCGCCAGACGGCGAGCGCCCGCCTGCCCGCCGGCGACCGGCGGGCGACCACACCGGTGAGCCGGGCCGCCGGCATCCACTGCTCATCAACCGGCGCACGCAGAGGTGGCACGGCCGGGGCCGCGGCGATCTGCACCGCACGCCCGTCGAGACGCCCGCGGCCCGCCGGCGCTGCGGGGTCGAACGCCGAGGGATCGCCGCCTGCTGCGGCGTGGTCGACTCGCGTGGGGTACGGCAGGACGAGCCGTCGTGCGAAGAGTTCGGCAACCCGCGACACCGCGCCCGTCATGCGGTGGGCGCCGGCAACGACGAGCACCCCCGCGTCCCCGGCGCGGCGGACGAGACCCTCGACGCGCTCGAGCGCGACGTGCGCGTATTCCGGGGGCAGGCGCAGCTGGAGGGCGTCGAGATCGTCGATGAGCACGACGGACCCGGCCGGGGGCAGCTCATCGTGCAGGGCGGAGACGGCGTCCCACAGGCGCTCGGGGTGCGCCGGCACCCGAACGGCGTGCCCCCGGGTCTGCGCCGCGATGACCTCGAGCACGTTGGAGACGCCGGACCCCGGCCCGCCGAGCACGAGCAGTGCCCGATCGGCCGCACCCACGACGGCGACCGGCTGCCGCTGACGCTCAGGCTCGTCCGCCAGGCCGAGGAGCACGCCTCCCGGTGGCGGAGGCTCCCGGCCCGCCGCGGCGCGTGCGGCGAGCTCATCGACCGTCACCAGCGCGGGCAGCGCGGGCAGCCACGGACGCGTGGGGGCGCGATGCCCGGTCCGGAGGGCCGCGGCCGCGACGTCCCGGGCGTCCGACAGGGCGATCCGCACCTGCTGGGGTGCGGTGTCTCCGGCGCGACGCACGAATGCGGTTCCCCGCCCGGCCGCCCCGCCGGGCAGCCGAGCAGCGTCGTCGGTGCCCAGCAGTGCACGGCTGTCGGCGGGATCCGTCACACGGAGGCTGATCCGCAGGGGGCAGTTCGCGAGCAGATTGTCGCGGATCACGCCGGCCGCCCGTTGTGTGCCGAGGATGAGATGGATGCCGAGCGCGCGGCCGCGAGCCGCAATGTCGACGAAGAGCCCGTGCAGTTCGGGATGGTCTGCCAGCAGCGCGGCGAATTCGTCGACCACCACGACCAACCGCGCGAGCCGCACCCGGGGATCCAGGATGTCGCGGGCGCCGGCGGCCGCGATGGTCGCCTCGCGGCGGCGCAGCTCGGCCCGCAGGCTGTCGATCGCGCGTCGTGCTCCCGAGCCGTCGAGATCGGTGATGACGCCGGTGACGTGCGGAACGCCGGCGAGGCCGTCGAAGGCGGTGCCGCCCTTGAAGTCCGCGAGCAGGAACGTCACCTCGTCGGTGGTGCGGGTCGCGCAGAGCGAGAGGATCCAGGTGATGAGCAGCTCGCTCTTGCCCGCGCCGGTGACGCCTGCGACCACGGCGTGCGGCCCGTCCCCCACGAGATCGACGACGGCCGTCCGCCCGCCGGCGACGCCGATCGGCGCGGGAAGGCCCCGCGTCGTCTCGGGAACGCCGTCGAGAAGCGGCGCCAGCGCGACGGGCTCGCCCCCGTCGCCGACGAGACCGAGGCTGCGCTCCGCCCGGGCGGTGAGGTCAGCGGCGACGTCTTCGGCCTGTGCCAGAGCGACGGCCTCGACCCGGAGCGGCACCACCTCGCCGGCGTGCTCCATCCGCGCGACACCCGGCGAGGCCACCGTCAGGACCGCCTGACACCGCGGCGGCAGCGGTTCGCCCGGACGGCACCGAGCGATGACGATGTCGGCGTCCGCGGGCGCGAGCTCGCCGGGACCGATCACCGCGAGCGCCGACCCGCCGCCTGCGCCGCGATGCGGCAGCGCCTGGATCCACTCGAGCGCCGGTCCGAGCGCTCCCACGATGCGCAGATCGCCGGGCGCGAGCGCCAAGCACAACTGCAGCACCAGCGCCCGCTGCACCGCGGCGGCGAGCGTTTCGCCGCCGACCACGACGATCCCGGCCGAGAGCGGCACCGTGACTGGGGCGCCCGCCAACCGGGCGGCCCGCCGACGCAGGTCGGCGGCATCCGGGTCTCCGTCGCCACCGGTCACCCGCACGATGCTCGGCCGCTCCCCCTCGCCGACCACGATCGACGCGGCACGACCGCCGCGCCAGATGTCGCCGCCGCCCGCGACGAGGCGGGCGACATCGGGATGCAGGGTCCACAGCTGCGCGCGCTCGCCGGTATGGCGCGCGGAGACCGCCGATGCGACCGCGGCGCGGGCGTGGGCGGCCTCTGCCGCGGCGCGCCTGCCGTCCTTCCTTGCCGCTCGGCGTGCGTCGAGCACCGTCGCCGCCGCGATCACCGGCCCCAGCAATGCGAACCACAGCGAGAACACCGAGCCGGTGACGAGCCAGAGGGCCACCGCGCCGACCACGGGGACGACGGCCGCCACGATGGGCAGCGGCGGACGCGCGGGCGGACGCCACGCTGCCGGGAGCGTCAGCGGCTCGTCGTCGGCGACAGAGACGGCAGCGGGGCCGGTGGCGGCCTCGAGGGTCGGGAGAGCGGTCGAGCGCATGCGCTCAGTCCATCCCTGCCACGGCTTCCGTGAACGACGATGACGGGGATCTGTGGATCCCCCGGCTCATTCCCCTTCTGGGGAGGAGCCGTCGTCCGCCGGCGATCCCTCGTCGGCGTCAGCATCCGCCGGACGACCGACGTCGAGCACGATGATCGTGATGTTGTCGCGCCCGCCGTTCTCGAGTGCCGCCTCCAGCATGGCGGACGCCGCGTCGGCGGGATCGGGGTTCTCGTCGAGGAAGTGACGGATGCCGTAGTCGGTGAGCTCTTTCGTCAGCCCGTCCGAGCAGATCACGAACCGGTCGCCTTCGGTCACGTCGAGGCGGACGTAGTCCGGCGTGACACCCTCGCTCGGGCCCACGGCGCGCGTGATGACGTTGCCGTACGGGTGGTTCTCGGCCTCTTCCGGACTGAGCCGGCCGGCCGCGACGAGCTCCTGCACGACGGAGTGGTCGGTCGTGATCTGGACGATCGCGCCGTCGCGCACGAGGTACACGCGCGAGTCGCCGATGTTGAGGGTCACCCAGTGCGCGGCCTCCCCCGTGGTGTCGAGGAAGACCCCCGTCACGGTGGTGCCGGTGCCGTCGTCGGTGGCCTCGGGATGCGACGCGATGTCTTTGACAGCCCGCGCCAGCGCCTTCTCGATCGTCTTCGGCGACACATGGCCGCTGTCGGCGACGGCGCGGAGGCGTTCGATGGCGCTCGCGCTCGCGATCTCACCGCCGACGTGTCCGCCCATGCCGTCTGCAACGACGAAGAGCGGATACGAGGCGAACATCGCGTCCTGGTTCACCTCGCGTCGGCGACCGGTGTCGGTCACGGCGGCCCACGAGAGCTCCAACACACCACCGGGTACCGGGACGGCGAGAGACTCGGTGGAAACCTCGGGCACGCGGTGTCCTCCCCGTCCGGTGCACGGTGGCCCTTCGCCCCCGCGTCATCACATACTAGTGGGTTACTCCACGGCGTCCTCGGACTCGGCGAGCCCTTCCACGACGATCTGCGCCGTCGTCGGCGGGGGCGCGAGCGGCACTGCCGGCACAGACACGAGGTCATCGGACTCCGCCGCACCCTCGAACTGCGCGTTGTAGAGCCGCCAGTAGGCACCCTTCACCGCGAGCAGCTCGTCGTGGGAGCCCTGCTCCACGATCGAACCGCTCTCCATCACGAGGATGAGGTCGGCATCCCGGATCGTCGACAGGCGGTGGGCGATCACGAAGGCGGTCCGGTCCTCGCGCAGGCGCGACATCGCCCGCTGGATCAGCAGCTCGGTGCGGGTGTCGACCGACGAGGTCGCCTCGTCGAGGATGAGGATCCGCGGATCCGCCAGGAACGCGCGCGCGATCGTGATGAGCTGCCGTTCCCCGACGCTGAGGTTCGTCGCCTCGTCGTCGAGCACTGTGTCGTAGCCCTCGGGCAGCGCGTGCACGAAGCGGTCGACGTAGGCGGCCGTCGCGGCCGCGACGATCTCCTCCTCGGTCGCCTCCGGGCGGCCGTAGGCGATGTTCTCGCGGATCGTTCCCGAGAAGAGCCAGGTGTCCTGCAGCACCATGCCGGTGCGCGCGCGGAGGTCGTCGCGCGTCATCCTGCGCGTGTCGACAGCGCCCGCGGCCGAATCCGAAGCGGTGCCGAGGGTGATCCGGCCGGAGTCCACGTCGTAGAACCGCATGATCAGGTTCACGAGCGTCGTCTTGCCGGCGCCGGTGGGGCCCACGATCGCGACCGTGCTCCCCGGCTGAGCGGCCAGGGTCAACCCGTGGATGAGCGGCTTGTCGGGGACGTAGCGGAACGAGACGTCCTCGAACTCGAGGCGGCTGGCGGAGTCCGGGGCGGTCTCGGCCGGGTCGTCGTCGGGCGTCTGCTCGTCCTCGTCGAGCAGCTCGAACACCCGCTCGGCGCTCGCCACACCGGACTGCAGCAGGTTCGCCATGGAGCCGAGCTGGCTCAGCGGCTGCGTGAACTGGCGTGAGTACTGGATGAACGCCTGCACGTCGCCGATCGACATGAGCCCCGCCGCCACCTGCAGGCCGCCGACGACGGCGATCGCGACGTACACGAGGTTGCCGACGAACATCATGGCGGGCATGATCACGCCCGACAGGAACTGGGCGCCGAAGCTCGTGCGGTACAGCTCCTCGTTCTCGGCGCGGAAGTCGGCCTCGACCTCGTTCTGGTGGCCGAAGACCTTCACGACCGAGTGGCCCGAGAACGTCTCCTCGACGCGGGCGTTGAGGACGCCTGTCGTCTTCCACTGCTGCACGAACAGCTTCTGCGAGCGCCGCGCCACCAGCACCGTGATGAGGATGGTGAGCGGGATCGTGACGAGGGCGATGACGGCCAGGAGCGGCGAGATGATGAACATCATCGTGAGCACGCCGATCACTGTCAGCAGCGAGATGATGACCTGGGACAGCGTCTGCTGCATCGTCTGGCCGATGTTGTCGACGTCGTTCGTGACGCGGCTGAGCAGCTCGCCGCGCTGCACGCGGTCGAAGTACGACAGAGGGAGCCGGTGCACCTTGTCCTCGACCTGCAGGCGCAGACGATGCATCGACCGTTGCACCACGCCGTTGAGGATGCGCGCCTGCAGCCAGCCGAAGAGGCTCGAGAACACGTAGACGGCAAGCACCAGCGCGAGGATGCGAGCGAGCTGGTCGAAGTCGATGCCCGCGCCGGGAACGAAGTCCATCGCGGCGATCATGTTCGCCTGGTCCTGGTTGCCGGAGGCGACCAGCTGGTCGACGACCTGCTGCTGGGTCGCACCTTCGGGCACCTGCAGCGAGATGAAGCCGGCGAACACCACGTTCGTGCCTTCGCCGAGCAGCTTGGGGCCGATCACCGAGAGGGTGACCGACAGAATGCTGAACACGAGCACGACGATCAGCTGCGGCATCTCGGAGCGCAGGGTGCCGAGCAGCCGCTTCGCGCTGGGGCCGAAGTTGTTCGCCTTGGCAGCCGGCACGCCGGCACCGCCGAACGGGCCGCCGCGAGGACCGACCGGGGCGGGACGGGAGTTCTGGGCGCTGCTCATGCCGCCTCCGCCGCGAGCTGGGACTCCACGATCTCGCGGTACGTCTGGCATGTCTCGACGAGGTCGTCGTGCGCGCCGATGCCCACGACGCGTCCGTGATCGAGCACGACGATCTGATCGGCGTGCTGGATCGTCGACACGCGCTGCGCGACGACGAGCCTCGTCGCATCGGGCAGGTGCCTGTCCAGCGCGCGCCGCAGCTCGGCATCCGTCCGCAGATCCAGAGCCGAGAACGAGTCGTCGAAGATGTATACCTCCGGCCGTTTCACGAGGGCCCGCGCGATCGCGAGCCGCTGCCGCTGTCCACCCGAGACGTTGGTGCCGCCCTGTGCGATCTGCGCTTCGAGGCCGTCGGGCATGGCGCGCACGAATTCGGCCCCCTGTGCCAGCTCCAACGCCTCCCAGAGCTGTTCGTCGGTGGCGTCGCGGTCGCCGTAGCGCAGGTTCGACGCGATCGTGCCCGAGAACAGGAAGGCACGCTGCGGCACGAGCCCCACGCGGGTCCACAGCTCGTCGGGGTCGTACTCGCGGACGTCGACGCCGTCGATGCGGACGCTGCCTGCCGTCACATCGAATAGGCGCGGCACGAGGCTGATCAGGGTGGTCTTGCCCGAACCGGTCGATCCGATGACGGCCGTCGTCGTACCCGGCTCGACGGTGAAGGTCAGATCGTGCAGCACGGCCTCTTCGGCGCCCGGATAGGCGAAGTCGACGTGGTCGAACTCGATGCGGCCCACAGGGGCGGGAGCGGATGCGGGGACCGCCGGCGCCGAGACCGACGGCTCCGCTTCGAGCACCTCGCCGATGCGATTCGCGCAGACCGCCGCGCGCGGGATCATGACGAACATGAACGTCGCCATCATGACGCCCATGAGGATCTGCATGAGGTAGGTGAGGAAGGCGAACAGCGTGCCGATCTGCACACCGCTGTTCTGCACCTGGAAGGCTCCGAACCAGATGACGGCGACGCTCGAGAGGTTCATGACGAGCATGACGGCGGGGAACATCAGCGCCATCAGATTGCCGGCGCGCAGCGCGGTATCTTTGACGTCGTCGCTGGCGCGCGCGAACCGTGCCCGCTCCTGCCTCTCTCGCACGAAGGCGCGTACGACGCGGATGCCGGTCAGCTGCTCGCGCATGATCTGGTTGACGCGGTCGATCCGCGTCTGCATCAGCGTGAACGCCGGCACCATGCGCCAGACGATCAGTCCCACGATGACCAGCAGCACCGGGATCGCCACCGCCATCAGCCACGAGAGGCCGACGTCCTGGCTCACCGCCATGATGACGCCCCCGATCGCCAGCATCGGCGCCGAGATCATCAGCGTCGCCGACACCTGCACCAGCATCTGCACCTGCTGCACGTCGTTGGTGTTCCGCGTGATGAGCGACGGCGCGCCGAACTGCCCCACCTCGCGCTGCGAGAACGCGACCACGCGATGGAAGAGGTCGCCGCGCAGGTCGCGGCCCATCCCCATGGCGAGCCGCGAGCCGAAGTACACGGCGACGATCGCGCACACGACCTGCACCAGGCTGACGATCAGCATGACGCTGCCGGTGGACCAGATGTACGGGATGTCGCCGGTCACGACGCCGTTGTCGATGATGTCGGCGTTGAGCGTCGGCAACCAGAGCGATGCGATCGACTGGGCCAGCTGGAAGACGACGACGGCCACGATGAGCGGCCAGGCCGGGCTGAGGTAGCGCACCAGGAGCTTTCCGAGCACGACGGTCCTTTCGAAGCGCGGAACCCGTCCGCCCTCGCGGACCACGCACGAGATGTGACGCTACGCCTGCGCGCGCGCCGCCGACAAGCCGTCGCCTACGCCGTCGGCGAACTCACTCCCGGCGCCGGCCCGGGCGCGGTCAGGCGCTCTCGGGGACGGGGAACAGCGTGTCGATCGCGTCGAGATCGGCCTGCGACGGCGTCCACGCCGAGGCCGCTGCCGCGTTGGACCGCACCTGTTCGGGCGTCGTCGCGCCGGCGATGACGCTCGAGAGCGCCGGGTGCGACAGCAGCCATCCGAAGGTGGCCTCGAGCATCGTGATGCCACGGTCGTCGCACAACGCCTGGAAGGCCTCGAGCGCGTCCCAGGGCGCGTCGTCGTAGATGTGCCGGCGCTGCCGGATGATGCGCGTGTCGGCGGGTGCGGTTTCCCGTGTGAACTTGCCGGTCAGCAGTCCGTTGTGCAGCGGGAAGTAGGGGAAGAACCCCAGGCGGTACCGCTCGACGGCGCGCAGCACGTCCCGCTCCGCGCCGCGCGACAGCAGGCTGTACTGGTTCTGCGACGAGACGAACGGCACGCCGTGGCGCATGAGCGCGGCGAAGTGTCCCTCGGCGATCTGCCACCCCGCGAAGTTCGAGTGGCCGATGTAGCGCACCTTGCCCTCCCGCACCAGGTCGCCGAGCACATCGAGGGTCTCTTCGAGCGGGGTGTCGTCGTCGGGCACGTGCAGCTGGTACAGATCGATCCAGTCGGTCTGCAGGCGTGTGAGGGATGCCTCGACCGCGCGCCGCACGTACGACCGCGAGCCCTTCGCACCCGACGGCGGGTAGCCCATGTCGCGACCGGGATGCCCGAACTTCGTCGCCAGGGTGACCTGATCGCGGCGGCCGCGGAGCGCCTCGCCCATGAGCGTCTCGGACTGACCGGGCTCGCCGCCGTACATGTCGGCCGTGTCGAGGAACGTCACGCCGGCGTCGATCGCGGCGTCCAGCACGGCACGGGTGCCCTCGAGCGTCTCGGTGTGCGTGCCCTCACGTCCGAAGTTGTTGCAGCCGAGGCCGACGGCGGAGACGAGGAGGCCGGACGCGCCGACCCGGCGCAGCGGAACAGTCGAGGTCATGCGTCCACGTTATCCCCGCGGACGGATGCCGCCGCCCGGGTTGCGCGAGCGGCACCGCCTCGACCCGCCGCTCCCCTGGCTCGTCTGCCGCAGGCAGCGCGCAGCACGACAGCCCCCCGCCGGGCGGCGAGGGGCTGTCGAGGAGTGCTACGGCTTCGGTGCCTCCGGCGCGGGAGGCCCGGTGACCGGCGGCTCGGGAGCCGGCGGGGTTCCCGGCGCAGGCGGCGGAGACACGGGCGGCTGCGCAGCCGCGGGCGGCGCAGCGGGCGCGGCGGGCGGCGGCGTGTAGCCGGCGGGAGGTGCCGGCGGCGCGGTGTAGCCGGCCGGAGGTGCCGGCGGCGGGGTGTATCCGGCCGGCGGCTGGTAGCCCGCGGGAGCGCCATAGCCGGGCGCGGTCGCCGGGTTGGCGGGGTAGCCCCCGGACGGCGCCTGGGACGGGACACCCGACCACACGGTGGTGTCGGCCAGGAAGTTGCCCGCCCACGGAGCCGCCGGGATGGCGGTGTTCCACCGCGAGCGGTCGAACGCGTTGATGCCGAGCCAGACGATGGCCAGGAAGAAGTAGAGGATCAGCCAGACGGCTTCCTTCTGCAGCTTGAGCCCCACCCGCCAGGCGGCCAGGAGCGTGTAGAGGAAGGCGGCGAGGCCGATGAGCGAGCCGAGCACCGGCACCCAGCCGAGCACGATTCCGCCGCCCCACAGCACCAGCAGCCACCACGGGTTGAGGTCGCCGAGCTTGACGAAGATCAGGGTGTTGTAGACCGGCACCCACGCGCGCCAGCGGCCCTGCACTCCCGCCTTGTCGAAGATCTTCATCAGGAACCACGAGCCGATGACATAGCCGGCGATCGCGAGCAGGAAGAAGAATGGTGCGAGGACAAGCCAGGCGATGAGCGCCCCTGCCCCGCTGCCGTCGTTGTAGTCCATGGTCATGGTGGAGCGACCTCCGAGAGAGTCGATTCGCGACGCATCGGGACGCGCCCGCGGAGCCCCTGCTCCGCTCGACACATGCTAGCGAGGCTCACAGCTTCCTGTCAGCATTGAGGTCATATCGGGGGATGACCCCCTCGCGTGCCGGTGGATAGCCTGAGCACACAACCCGATCGAAGGGCCGCCATGACCGACCAGACTCCTTCCGCTCCCACTCCCCCGCCGCTGCCGCCGCAGTCCGCCGCAGCGGCTGCACGCGGCGCCGACCCCGACGACACCGGCGTCCCGACCGTCCGCGGTGAGGCGGCCGATGTCGGCAAGGGCTTCTTCGCCGCCCTGTTCGACCTCTCGTTCCGCACGTTCATCACGCGGCGCCTCGCCAGCGTGTTCTACTTCGTGGGCCTGATCGCCATCGGCATCGGCTTCATCGTCTACTTCGTCGGCGGCATCATGGGCGCCGTCTCCATCATGTGGTTCGACGTCGGCGCCGGCATCAGCGGACTCGTTGCGACGATCATCGTCGTACCGGTGCTGACGTTCCTCGCGATCATCATGCTGCGGTTCATCATCGAGGCAGTGGTCGCCCTGATCGCGATCGCCGAGAACACCGAGCGCACCGCACAGCACACCCGGCGCTGAGCGCGCTTCGACAAGCTCAGTGGCCGTTCCCTGAGCCTGTCGAAGGTCAGGCGAAGAGCTCGAGCTCACCGCCGCCGATGTCGCGCACACCCAGGCCCGCCGCATCCGCCCACCGTACGAAAGCCGCCGCCGAGCCGATGCGCGGGCGATCCTCGGCGAGCCGGCGCACGAGTGCGCCCTTGGCGTGCTTGTTGAAATGGTTCAGCGCGCGCACTGCGCCGTCGGAGCCTTCGCTCACCACACGGATGTAGCGCGACGCGGTGCCGGCCGGCACGGGCCCGAGGCCGACGTACGCCTCGGAACGGAGGTCCAGGACGAACCGGGGATCGAGATCCGCGATGGCGGCGGTGACCGCCTGCGCCCACAGCCGCCGCAGCGGCGCGACGCCCGGAACCGAAGTGGCGGCGCCGAGGCGGTAGGCCGGGATGGCGTCGAGGGCACCCACCGGGCCGAACGGTGCCGAGTGCACGAGCACGTGGACCCCCAGCCAGCGACGGCCGGCGGCGGAGACGGATGCCGCGTCCAGCGCGTCGTAGAGCACACCGGTGTAACGATCCATAGCGGGCATCGTCGGCGCCGCGCGCAGGGCGGCGTTTACAGCGATCTCGCCGCGTTGGGTCGGCCCGAGCTTCAGCACGCGGGCGGCTTCGTCGGCGTCGGCGGACAGGCCGACGAGCGCATCGATCACCGCTTCGCGCTGCGCCGTCAGCTGCGGAAGCGCCAGGCCCGCCACGCCCAGGGGTCGCCCCGAGCCACCCGCCCGCTTGGTCTCGGACGGCGGGAGAAGGATCAGCATGACTCTCCGTGGGATGCGGGGCCGTCGCGAGACCGACGGCGATGCGGGGAAACGACTCGGCCGGCCCCCGCGGGGACCGGCCGAGTTCTACGCTGGTGTGTCAGGAGATCAGCGCGGCGTTTCCGGCGACGATGGTGAGGTCGTCGCCGGACATCGACAGGAAGCCGTCCTGCGCGTTGGCGATGATCTTGGTACCTGAGGTCTCGGTGATGCGCACCTGACCCTCGGCGAGGATCGCGAGCACCGGCTCGTGACCGGACATGAAGCCGATCTCGCCCTCGACGGTCTTGGCGACGACGAGCGACGCCTCACCCGACCAGACCTCCGCGTCCGCGGAGACGAGGCTCACCTTGAGGGGCATGTCAGCCGTTCTCCTTCTGGATGCGCGCCCACTGCTCTTCGACGTCCGAGATGCCGCCGACGTTGAAGAACGCCTGCTCGGCGACGTGGTCGAAGTCGCCCTTGACGATCGCGTCGAACGACTCGATGGTCTCCTTGATCGGAACCGTCGAACCCTCGACACCGGTGAACTTCTTCGCCATGTAGGTGTTCTGCGACAGGAACTGCTGGATGCGCCGCGCACGCGAGACGACGATCTTGTCCTCTTCGGACAGCTCGTCGACACCGAGGATCGCGATGATCTCCTGCAGTTCCTTGTTCTTCTGGAGGATCTGCTTCACGGCGGTGGCGACGCGGTAGTGGTCGTCGCCGATGTAGCGGGGGTCGAGGATGCGGCTCGTCGAGGTGAGCGGGTCGATGGCCGGGTACAGGCCCTTCGACGCGATCTCGCGCGACAGCTCGGTGGTCGCGTCGAGGTGCGCGAACGTGGTGGCCGGCGCCGGGTCGGTGTAGTCGTCGGCGGGCACGTAGATCGCCTGCAGCGAGGTGATCGAGTGACCGCGCGTCGACGTGATGCGCTCCTGGAGCACGCCCATCTCGTCGGCGAGGTTCGGCTGGTAGCCCACCGCGGACGGCATGCGGCCTAGCAGCGTCGAGACCTCGGAACCGGCCTGCGTGAAGCGGAAGATGTTGTCGATGAAGAGCAGCACGTCCTGCTTCTGCACGTCGCGGAAGTACTCCGCCATCGTGAGGGCCGAGAGGGCCACGCGCAGACGCGTGCCCGGCGGCTCGTCCATCTGGCCGAAAACGAGCGCGGTCTTGTCGAAGACGCCCGCCTCCTCCATCTCACCGATCAGGTCGTTGCCCTCACGGGTGCGCTCGCCGACACCGGCGAACACCGACACACCACCGTGGTCCTGCGCGACGCGCTGGATCATCTCCTGGATGAGGACGGTCTTGCCGACGCCGGCACCGCCGAACAGGCCGATCTTTCCACCCTGCACGTACGGGGTGAGCAGGTCGATGCTCTTGATGCCGGTCTCGAACATCTCGGTCTTCGACTCGAGCTGGTCGAACGCGGGGGCCTTGCGGTGGATGCCCCATCGCTCGGTGACCTCGATCGTCTCGCCCGGCGCGCCGTTCAGCACGTCACCCGTGACGTTGAACACCTTGCCCTTGGTGACGTCGCCGACGGGGACCGTGATGGGGCCGCCGGTGTCGCGCACCTCCTGGCCTCGGACCATGCCGTCGGTCGGCTTCAGCGAGATGGCGCGCACGAGGTCGTCGCCGAGGTGCTGCGCGACCTCGAGCGTGATCTCGGTGCGCTCGTCGCCGATCGCGATCGTCGTCTTCAGCGCGTTGTAGATGTCGGGGATCGAGTCGTGCGGGAACTCGATGTCGACGACGGGGCCGGTGACGCGGGCGACGCGCCCGACGACCGCCGTCTCGGTCTTGTCAGCGGTGAGGCTCATGGCTTCTTCTCTTTCGTGTGGTCTGATGTCGCAGTGCGTATCGGGCCGGACGCCCGGCGGCTTTCCGCCTACTTGCCCGAGGAAAGGGCGTCGGCGCCGCCGACGATCTCGGCGATCTGCTGCGTGATCTCGGCCTGACGCGCGTTGTTGCGCAGGCGGGTGTAGTCGGTGATGAGCTTGTCGGCGTTGTCGCTGGCCGACTTCATCGCCTTCTGCGTCGCGGCGTGCTTCGCGGCCGACGACTGCAGGAGGGCGTTGAACACGCGGCTCTGGATGTACACCGGGAGCAGCGCATCGAGCACGGTCTCGGCGTCCGGCTCGAACTCGTACAGCGGGTACACCTGCGCCGACGACTGCTCCTCGGCCTCGACGACCTCGAGCGGAAGCAGGCGGACCGTCTCGGGCGACTGCGTCATCATGCTGACGAAGCGGTTGTAGACGAGGTGGATCTCGTCGACGCCGTTCTCGTCGCCGCCGCGGTCGTACGCGTCCAGCAAGGTGGCGGCGATCTCCTCGGCCGTCGTGAAGTGCGGCGTGTCGGTGTCGCCCGTCCACTCCGCCGCGCTTTCCATGCGACGGAACTGGAAGAAGCCGACGGCCTTGCGCCCGACGAGGTAGAACACCGGCTCCTTGCCCTGCCGGCGGATCAGCTCAGCCAGCTCGAGACCCTCGCGGAGGATCTGCGAGTTGAATGCGCCGGCGAGGCCGCGGTCGGACGAGAAGATCACGACCGCGGAGCGGCGGATCGTCTCGCGTTCGACGGTGAGCGGATGGTCGACGTTGGAGTGCGTCGCCACGGCGGCGACGGCACGCGTCACAGCCCGCGCGAAGGGCGACGACGCGCGCACGCGCGCCATCGCCTTCTGGATGCGCGAAGCCGCGATGAGTTCCATCGCCTTCGTGATCTTCTTGGTCGTCTGAGCAGTGCTGATCTTCTGCTTGTAGACCCGGAGTTGTGCGCCCATTGTGGTAGTCCGGTATCGCCTTAGCGGCGGCCCTTGACGATCTTCTCCTGGTTGACGTCCTGGGCCTCGGCTGCCGCGACCTCTTCGTGCCCCGGCTTGCCGATCGCCTGGCCCTTGCCGGCCTGGAACTCGAGGATGAAGTCGTCGGTCCGCTTGGTGAGCTCGGCGACGGTGTCGTCGTCCAGCACATTGGTGTCGCGGAGCGTGTCGAGGATCGTGGTGTTGCGGCGGAGGTAGTCCAGCAGTTCGCGCTCGAACGACAGGACGTCCTCGACCTCGATCGAGTCCAGCTTGCCGTTGGTGCCGGCCCAGATCGAGACGACCTGCTCCTCCACCGGGTACGGCGAGTACTGCGGCTGCTTGAGCAGCTCGGTCAGACGCGCGCCGCGGGCGAGCTGGCGACGGGATGCCGCATCCAGGTCGCTCGCGAACATCGCGAACGCCTCGAGCGAGCGGTACTGGGCGAGCTCGAGCTTGAGCGTGCCCGAGACCTTCTTGATCGACTTCACCTGTGCGTCGCCGCCGACGCGGGACACCGAGATGCCGACGTCGACCGCGGGACGCTGGTTGGCGTTGAAGAGGTCGGACTGCAGGAAGATCTGGCCGTCGGTGATCGAGATCACGTTGGTCGGGATGTACGCCGAGACGTCGTTGGCCTTCGTCTCGATGATCGGCAGGCCCGTCATCGAACCCGCACCCAGCTCATCCGACAGCTTCGCGCAGCGCTCGAGCAGGCGCGAGTGCAGGTAGAAGACGTCGCCCGGGTAGGCCTCGCGGCCCGGCGGGCGGCGCAGCAGCAGCGAGACGGCACGGTAGGCCTCGGCCTGCTTGGTCAGGTCGTCGAAGATGACGAGGACGTGCTTGCCCTCGTACATCCAGTGCTGGCCGATGGCCGAGCCGGTGTACGGCGCCAGGTACTTGAAGCCGGCGGGGTCCGACGCGGGGGCGGCGACGATGGTGGTGTACTCCATCGCACCGGCGTCCTCGAGGGCGCCCTTGACGGCCGCGATCGTGGAGCCCTTCTGGCCGATCGCGACGTAGATGCAGCGGACCTGCTTGCTGACGTCGCCCGACTCCCAGTTGGCCTTCTGGTTGATGATCGTGTCGATCGCGATGGCCGTCTTGCCGGTCTGGCGGTCGCCGATGATGAGCTGACGCTGGCCGCGGCCGACCGGGATCATCGCGTCGATCGCCTTGATGCCGGTCTGGAGCGGCTCGTGCACGCTCTTGCGCTGCATGACGCCGGGCGCCTGCAGCTCGAGGGCGCGACGGCCGACGGTGGCGACCTCGCCGAGTCCGTCGATCGGGTTGCCGAGCGGGTCGACGACGCGGCCCAGGTAGCCGTCGCCGACGGCGACCGAGAGCACCTCACCCGTGCGGGTGACCTGCTGGCCGGCCTCGACGCCCGAGAACTCGCCGAGGACGACGACGCCGATCTCGTGCTCGTCGAGGTTCAGCGCGAGGCCGCTCGTGCCGTCGGCGAACGTCACGAGTTCGTTCGCCATGACACCGGGCAGGCCCTCGACGTGGGCGATGCCGTCCGCGGCGTCGACGACGGTGCCGACCTCGGTGGCCGCAGCCCCGGTGGGCTCGTAAGCGGCGACGAAGTCCTTCAGCGCGTCACGGATGACGTCGGGGCTGATAGAGAGATCTGCCATTGTTTTCCTTCGTTCATGGGGCCTCGGCCCCGAAAGCTCCGCGCGGTTCCGGTCTCGGCCCCGTGCGGGAAGTCTGTGTCAGCCGGCGAGCCGCTGACGGAGGTCGGCCAGTCGCGCCGACACGCTCGCGTCGATCACGTCGTCCGCGATCTGCACGCGCACGCCGCCCACGACGGTCGGGTCGACGATGGTGTTCAGCGACACCGGGGTGCCGTAGCGCTTGGACAGCGCCGCCGTGAGCCGCTCGCTCTGCGCGGCGCTCAGGGGCGCAGCAGCGACGACCGTCGCCACCGCGCGGTTGCGCTGATCGGCCACCACTCGCGTCGCGCGCGTCAGCAGCTGACGGACGCGCCGCTCGCGCGGCTCGCGGACGAGGGATGATGCGATCAGCGTCGCCCCCGCGCTCGCGCGGCCCCGCAGCAGGGTCTCGACGAGCGCGCCCTTCGCTGCCGGGTCGCCCAGCCGGCTTCCCAGCGCCAACTCGAGCTCGGGGTTGTCGGCCACGGTGCGCGTGAACGCGAACAGCTCGGCTTCGACGTCGGCCCGCCCATCGGCCACCGCCGCTGCCCGCACCGCGAGCTCTTCGATGGCGTCGACGAGGTCGTCGGCCGACGACCAGCGCTGTGTGACGGCGGTCGTCAGCAGCGACGCCGTCGTAGGGCTCACCGCCGCACCGAACACGTCGGAGACGACCTGGCGGCGGGCCTCGGCGGGCGCGGCGGAGTCGGCGAGCGCGCCGCTCAGCTGCGACGAGTCGCCCACGGCGCGCGCCACGGCGAACAGTTCGCCTGCCACGTCGAGGTCGACGCCCGACGCGGCGCGCAGCGCCGCCGTCGTCGTCGCCAGGGCCTGAGTGGACGCGCTACCCATTACGCCTTCGCCCCTTCGGACTCTTCGAGCTCGGCGAGGAAGCGGTCGACGACGGCCTGAGCCTTCTTGTCGTCGGACAGCGACTCGCCGATGACACCGCCGGCGAGGTCGAGGGCGAGCGTGCCCACCTCGCTGCGCAGCGACACGAGTGCGGTCTGGCGCTCGGCTTCGATCTGAGCGTGCGCGGTCGTCGTCAGACGCGTGGCTTCCGCCGCAGCGGTCTCCTTGGCCTCGGCGACGATCTTCTTGCCGTCCTCACGGGCGGCGTCGCGGATCTCACCGGCCTCCTTGCGCGCGTCGGCGAGCTGGGCGGTGTACTCCTCGAGCGCCGCCTCGGCCTTGCGCTGAGCCTCGTCGGCCTTGGCGATGTTGCCCTCGATCGCCGTTGAGCGCTCGTCGAGCAGCTTCTTCATGCGGGGAAGGGCGACCTTCCAGAAGATGAAGAGGATGACGATGAAGCACACCGACGACCAGATGATGTCGTACCAGGCGGGAAGCAGAGGGTTGTGCGCTTCGGCACCCTCTTCCGCGGCGTACGTGACAAGAGCGTTCAGCATCCTGTCTCCTTAAGACTGGTTATCGGGATCAGAAGCCGAAGATGAAGCCGGTTGCGATACCGATGAAGGCGAGCGCTTCGGTGAAGGCGATACCGATCCACATCAGCACCTGCAGGCGACCTGCCAGCTCGGGCTGACGGGCGACGCCCTCGATGGTCTTGCCGACGACGATGCCCACGCCGATGGCCGGGCCGATTGCGGCGAGACCGTATCCGACGGTCGCGATCGAGCCGGAGACCTCTGCGAGAACCGTAGTTGCGTCCACGGGGGTGTTTCCTTTCGGTTGTGGGCGGCCTTCCGGCCGTCCCGTATCAGTGCTCTTCGGCGACCGCGAGCTGGATGTAGACCGCGGTGAGAAGGGCGAAGACGTACGCCTGGAGGACGGCCACCAGGATTTCGAACAGGGTGAAGACGAAGCCGAACGCGAGGCTGCCCGCGCCGAGCACCGTCCACCAGCCGCCCATGTCGACGATGAAGAACTGCGTCGCGGCGAAGAAGAGGACGAGCAGGAGGTGGCCGACCATCATGTTCATCAGGAGTCGGAGCGTCAGCGTGACGGGCCGGATGACGAACGTCGAGATGAGCTCGATCGGCGTCACGATGATGTAGATCGGCCACGGGACGCCGGAGGGGAAGAGCGAGTTCTTGAAGAAGTTCTTCGGGCTCTTCTTGATGCCGGCGTAGATGAACGTGACGTAGCTCACGATGGCGAGCGTCAGCGGCACCGCGATGATGCTCGTACCCGCGATGTTCAAGAACGGGATGATGCCCGTGATGTTCATGAACAGGATCATGAAGAACATCGTCGTGAGGATCGGGAGGAACCGCTGGGCATCCTTCTTGCCGAGCAGGTCTTCGCCGATGTTGACCCGGACGAAGTCCAGGCCCATCTCCACCAGGCTCTGGAATCGTCCGGGCACCACGCGCATTCGGCGGGTACCGAGCCAGAAGATCACCACGACGGCGACCGTCGCGAGGAACTGGATCAGATGGATACGGTGGATCGGGATGACACCGAACGCTTCGAAGAGGATCTCCGGGAAGAACTCATCGATCGAAGGTCCGTGGAACTCCGGCGGAGCGTCCGCGGCAATGGGGGCGATCAGGGTCGCAGCATGAGTAAACAGCGCTGGCTCCAGCTTCGGGGCACCGGCATAAAACCGTTGCGACGATGGTCGGTGAGCGTCACTCCGCAAGTCCTCGCAGAGCGAGTGGGCGGGCGCTCGTTCAGCCTATCAAACTTGTGAGGTCGCTGAATCCGCGGGCGGGCGCATTCAGGAAGCCCCGGACGCTTCGTCCGTGCGGTCCCCCGCATCCGGATCCGTCGGCAGGTCCACGTCGCTCACGTGCGGCACGCGCATGCGCAGCATGACCACGACGTCGATGGCGAGCGAGGCGAGCACGCTGACCACCAGCGCGACGAAGAATACGCCGGGCTCGATCCAGGGCTGCCCGCGGAGGATGAAGAGGATCGCGATGAAGACCACGAACTTCAGGATCCATCCGCCCATCACGATCCCGAAGAAGATCGGCACGTAGAGCTCATTGCCGTACCAGCGGTTGGCGATGAGGATGCTCGCGCCGGTGATCCCGAGGAAGACCGCCGCGACGAGCACGCCCGCGAGAGCGCTCCATAGACCCGTCGTTCCGGCCACGAGGAACCCGACGATGGCGCCGACGACGGCGAGGACCGCCGTCACGCTCGCCGACCACACCAGGACGGTGCGCAGGATCGGGGTGCTGGATACGGGGCTGGCGCTCATCGGGCGTCCTCCTGTGCGGGCGCAGGATCGGGCTGCGTTTCGGGTGGTTCGAGCGCGGCCGGCGGGCGCGCGGCACGGCGGTGCGAGGGAAGGAATGTCACGACGAGGCAGGCGGCGATGCCGACCGCGCCGTAGAGCACGCCGAAGAGGTAGTCCCCCGGCCACTCGAGGGTCGTGCCGATGTACATGAGCAGCACCGACAGGCTGACCAGCGCGGTCCAGGCGTAGAAGATGAGCACGGCATCGCGGTCGGTGTGCCCCATGTCGAGCATCCGGTGGTGCAGATGCTTGCGGTCGGGCGAGAAGGGCGACTTGCCCCGGCTCATGCGCCGCACCACGGCGAGGCCGAAGTCCAGCAGCGGCAGCAGCACGACGACGACGGGCAGCAGGATCGGGATGAAAGCACCGAGCAGCTGCGAGCGGCCGAACGCGTCGTTGTCGGCGACCATCGCCGGGTCGAAGTTGCCGGTGATCGAGATCGCCGAGCACGCCATGAGGAGTCCCAGCATCAGGGCGCCGGCATCCCCCATGAAAAGGCGTGCGGGGCTCCAGTTCAGCGGGAGGAAGCCGATGCACGCGCCGATCAGCACCGCGGCGATGAGGGAGGACAACGTGAAGTAGGTGCTCGAGCCGAAGTCGCGGAAGACCATGTACGAGTACGCGAAGAACACCGCGTTGGCGATCAGGCACACGCCGGCGACGAGTCCATCCAGCCCGTCGACGAAGTTCACGGCGTTCATCACCACGACGATCGAGAACACCGTCAGGGTGAAACTCGCCCAGCTCGAGAAGATCGTCATGCCGCCGAGCGGCAGCGTGTAGATCTGCAGCTGCCCGAACCACGCGATCACGCCGGCGGCGAGGAACTGTGCACCGAGCTTGATCATCCAGTCGAGGTCCCACAGGTCGTCGAGCACGCCGACGACCACGATGAGCGCGGTCGCACCCAGCAGCGCGTACATCTGCTGGGGATTCGACCAGACGATGGAGAAGTACGGGTGTGCCGACGACATCGCGAACGCCGCCAGCACGCCGAGGAACATGGCGATGCCGCCCAGGCGCGGCGTCGGCGTCTTGTGGACGTCGCGTTCACGGATGCCGGGATACAGCTTGTATCTCAGGCTGAGTCGCCACACCGCCCACGACAGGACGAAGGTGACGGCCGCCGTGAGCAGGATCGTGAAGACGTATTGCTTCACGAGCGACCGGGTTCCGGCGCCGCGGGCGCTGGGGCCGCTTCCGGCGCGGGGACAGCTTCCGGCGCGGGGGCCGCGTCGGGAGCGGGGGCCGCTCCGGGCACGGCAGGCGTTTCCGTGGCGTCGCCGGTCCCGGGTCCGGCGCCGGTCGCATCCTTCGGTTCCGAGACGGACTCGCCGGCCCGCTCCGGCTCGGCCTCCGGCTCGGAGACGGACTCACCGGCGCGCTCCGGCTCGGATTCCGGCGCGGAGACGGACTCACCGGCCAGCTCAGGCTCGGACTCGGTCTCACTGCCGGGGTCGGGCTCGAGCAGGTCGCCCAGCACATCCCGCAGCTGTGCACGACTCACTGCGCCCTCGCGCAGCACATGCACCCGGGGTTCCGCACCGCCGACCAGGCTCGTGGCGTCGATGATCGTCGACGGGACGCCGGTCTTCGAGGGGCCGTCGCCGAGGTAGACGGCGACGCTGTCCTGCAGCATCCCCTGTGCGTCCTCGGCGGTGATGCCGGCGGCCATCCCGGTGAGGTTGGCGCTCGAGACGGCGAGCGGCCCGGTCTCTTCGAGGAGTTCGAGGGCGATGCGGTGGGCGGGCATGCGCACGGCGACGGTTCCCCGCGTCTCGCCCAGGTCCCAGGACAGCGACGGCTGCGACGGCAGCACGATGGTCAGCCCGCCCGGCCAGAACTCCTGGACGAGGCGTTCGACCGGCTCGGGCACCTCGGCGACGAGCGCACGGAGTGTCGTGATCCCGGCGACCAGCACCGGGGGCGGCGACTGGCGCCCGCGCCCCTTCGCCGCGAGCAGGCGCGCGACGGCCTGATGGTCGAAGGCGTCCGCGGCGACGCCGTAGACGGTGTCGGTGGGAAGGACGACCAGCTCGCCACGGCCGATGGCCTGGCGCGCCTGGCGCATGCCGGTGAGCAGTTGCGCCTCGTCACGGCAGTCGAAGATGGGGGACATGTCGCCCGACAGTCTAATTGGGCGTCCGGCAGGAACGATGCGAGACGGCGTGGTCAGGGGCGCAGGGCCGTCGTGGCGCGGTCGCGCTGCGTGAGATCGGGGTGGGTCGCGGCCGCGCGCCAGCCGTCCGCGGCCAGGATGCCGCGGATCGCCTCGGCCTGCCACTCGCCGTGCTCGATCACGAGCGTGCCGCCCGGGTGCGCGAGGCGCAGGCCCACCCGGCTCAGCACGCGGACGACGTCGAGGCCGTCCTCACCGCCGTAGAGCGCCGCCGGGGGGTCGAAGAACCGCACCTCCGGGTCACGCGGGATGGCGGCATCCGGAACATACGGCGGGTTGGATGCCACCACCGAGACCGTTCCGTCGAGCTCGGGGAAGGCGTGGGCCAGGTCGATGAAGGCCAGGGTCGCGTTGTCGGCGCCGACGTGCACGAAGTTCTCCTTCGTCCAGACGTAGGCGTCGACGGAGTTCTCGGCGGCGAACACCCGCGCGTGCGGCACCTCGGTCGCCATCGCGAGGGCGATCGCGCCGCTGCCGGTGCCGAGATCCACCGCGACGGGAGAAGCGGATGCCGCGGCCCGCAGCGCGTCGATCGCCAGCTGCGCGACCATCTCGGTCTCGGGGCGCGGCACGAACACGCCCGGCCCGACACGCAGCTCGAGGTGTCGGAAGGGCGCCGTCCCGGTGATGTGCTGCAGCGGCTCGCGGGTGGCGCGCCGGGCGACCAGCTCATCGAGGCGATCGGAGTCGGCCTGCGTCAGCGTGTCGCCGCGGATGGCAGCGGCCTGCACTCCCCCGCGTCCGCCACCGAGCACGAACGCGGCGAGCAGCTCGGCGTCGACCACCGGGTCGGCGATGCCGGCCGCGGCGAGGCGATCGGCGGCGGTGCGGAGCGCGTCGGCGACAGACGGTGCGGCGGTGTTCATGACCGGTCCACTCTATTTCGGGATGCTGCACCCCCCGCACCGTGACCGATCTCGCGGCGACGGCACCGGCGCACGCGGGCCGGGCAGGGTACCCCTGCGAGACCAGCCCGTCGTCACAGAAGGACTCACAGGAAAACGTGCGCCTTAGGCTGTTGCTCGACCAGCCGTGAACCCGCGAAAGGCCCCGAAATGACCGGCATTCATCCCGATATCACCTCCGCCTTCGGCAACACGCCGCTCGTGCGCCTGAACCGCATCGCGGAGGGTGTCGGCGGGACCGTCCTGGCGAAGCTCGAGTTCTACAACCCGGCCTCCAGCGTGAAGGACCGCCTCGGCATCGCCATCGTCGACGCGGCCGAGGCGTCGGGCCAGCTGCAGCCCGGAGGCACGATCGTCGAGGCCACCAGCGGCAACACGGGCATCGCGCTGGCGATGGTCGGCGCCGCCCGCGGTTACCGCGTCGTGCTCGCCATGCCCTCGTCGATGTCGATCGAGCGCCGGCTGCTCCTCAAGGGCTACGGCGCGGAGCTCGTGCTGACCGATCCCGCCGGCGGCATGAAGGGCGCGGTCGCGAAGGCCGAGGAGCTCGTCGCCGACATCCCCGGCGCCGTGCTCGCGCGTCAGTTCGAGAACGAGGCGAACCCCGAGATCCACCGCAAGACCACCGCCGAGGAGATCCTCCGCGACACCGATGGCCAGGTCGACTACTTCGTCGCCGGCATCGGCACGGGCGGCACGATCACCGGCGTCGGGCAGGTGCTCAAGGAGCGCGTGCCGGGGGCGAAGGTCATCGCCGTCGAGCCGGCCGACTCGCCGCTGCTCACCAAGGGCACCCCAGGGCCCCACAAGATCCAGGGCATCGGTCCGAACTTCATCCCCGAGATCCTCGACCAGAGCGTGATCGACGAGGTCATCGACGTCGAATTCCCCGACGCCATCTCCACCGCTCGTGCGGTGGGCGAGAAGGACGGCATCCTCGTCGGCATCTCGTCCGGCGCCGCCATCTGGGCGGCCCTCCAGGTCGCCGCCCGCCCCGAGGCCGAGGGCAAGAACATCGTCGTCATCATCCCGTCGTTCGGCGAGCGCTACCTCTCGACCGCGCTGTTCGAGGATCTGCGCGAAGATTGACACGTCACGACGGCGCGCCGGCCCCCCGACCCGTTCGGGCGCCGGCGCGTCGTCGCCGTCTTCCCGCGCCGCCCGAACCGAGGAGCACCACGTGCCCGGCATCCATCCCGACATCACCACCGCGTTCGGTGAGACCCCGCTCGTGCGCCTCAACGCGCTCACGGAGGGTCTCGGCGCGGAGGTGCTCGCCAAGCTCGAGTTCTACAACCCCGGCTCGTCGGTGAAGGATCGGCTCGGCTACGCCCTGGTCGAGGCCGCCGAGGCGGCGGGAGAACTGCAGCCGGGGGGCACGATCGTCGAGTCGACCAGCGGCAACACCGGCATTTCGCTCGCCCTCATCGGCGCCGCCCGCGGTTACAAGGTCATCCTCACGATGCCCGCCTCGATGTCGAAGGAGCGCCGCACGCTCCTGAAGGCCTTCGGTGCCGAGCTCGTGCTGACCGACCCGTACAAGGGCATGACCGAGGCGGTCGACGCCGCGAAGCGCATCGTCGACGAGACGCCCGGGGCGATCCTCGCGCGCCAGTTCGAGCACGAGGCGAACGCGGCGATCCACCGCCAGACCACTGCCGAGGAGATCTGGCGCGACACCGACGGCCGCGTCGACTGGTTCGTCGCAGGCTCGGGCACCGGCGGGACGATCACCGGCGTCGGCCAGGTGCTCAAGGAGCGCAACCCCGACGCCAAGATCGTCCTCGTCGAGCCCAAGGACTCCCCCGTGCTCACCGAGGGCCGCGCGGGCGGCCACCGCATCCAGGGCATCGGACCCAACTTCGTGCCCGACGTGCTCGACCGCTCGGTCGTCGACGAGATCTTCGACGTGGAGTTCGACGACGCGATCCGTGTCGCCCGTGAGCTCGCCACCCGCGAGGGCATCCTCGCCGGGATGTCGGCGGGCGCGGCCGTGTGGGCCGCCCTCCAGATCGCGGCGCGCCCGGAGACGGCCGGTCAGCGCATCGTCGTGATCGTGCCCGACTCGGGCGAGCGCTACCTGTCGACGGCACTGTATGCGCACCTGCGCGACCCCGAGGAGGAGTCGAAATGACCGACGAGCGCATCGGATTCGTCGCGCGCGTACGTGAGGACGTCGCCGCGGCGAAGCTGCGCGACCCCGCGGCGCGGGGCGGCCTCGAGATCGCCGTCCTGTACCCGGGCCTGCACGCCATCTGGGCGCACCGGGTCTGGCACGCGCTGTGGACGCGGGACGTGCGGTTCGTGGCCCGCGCAGGATCGCAGGTCACGCGCTGGCTCACCGGCATCGAGATCCACCCCGGCGCCACCATCGGCCGCCGCTTCTTCATCGACCACGGCATGGGCGTCGTGATCGGCGAGACCGCCGAGGTCGGTGACGACGTCATGCTCTACCACGGCGTCACACTCGGCGGCCGGCAGCGCGAGGGCGGCAAGCGGCACCCCACCATCGAAGAGGGCGTCGCGGTCGGCGCGGGCGCGAAGATCCTCGGGCCCATCACGATCGGCGCGGGGTCCGTCGTGGGCGCGAACGCGGTCGTCACCAAGGACGCGCCCGCCGACTCCGTATTGGTCGGCGTGCCGGCGAAGCCGCGCGCCCGCCGCAGCGGCGACGACACGCGCGCCCTGCTGACGACACCCGAGTACCACATCTGACGCGGTCGGTCGGGCGGGCAGTCCCGGCACTGCTCCCCTCGCCGCCGGCACGATGCCGGCCGAGACGCGCGAACCCCGCCGCGTCAAGCGGCGGTGCGGCGGTAGATCGCCGCGGCTGCGGTGCGTGACGGTGCCTCGAGCTTGCGCAGGATCGCCGACACATGAACTGAGACGGTCTTCACGCTGATGTACAGGCGCTCTGCGATCTGGCCGTTCGTCAGCCCTTCGGCGACGAGCTCGAGCACCTGCTCCTCGCGCGAGGTGAGCACCGAGCGCGGCGCCTCGCCGGCGAGTCCGGCATCCGTCATCACCGCGCGGGCACGTGCGGCGAGGCCGTCGGCGCCGAGTTCCTCGCCGTAGGACGCGGCCGCTGCGAGCGCCTCACGTGCCGCCGTCCGGTCGCCCTCGGCCAGCAGCTCCTCGCCGTGCCGCACCCGCGCATAGGCGCGGATGTACGCCGGGCCGACGGCGTCGACGGCGGGCGCCCAGGACCCTTCGCCGAGCTCGGCCGCGAACACGGCCGCCCACAGCGGGGTCACCGGCCAGTCGGCGAAAGCGTCCAGCACCGCGCGGTACGGCTCGACGTCGGCATCCTCGCCGCGCTCGCGGAGCATGGCGACGGCACGCGCCGCGACCGCCGTCAGCGGCAGCGCGAGCACGCCGCCGGCGGGCGTCTCCCACGCGGCCCGCGCGTGTGACAGCGCCTCATGGGCGTCGCCGCGCGCCAGCGCAAGCTCTCCGAGGTCGTACGCCATGCCGAACCGCGTCTGGAACTCGTAGGCGCCGAACATGTCGAGCTCCCGGCGGGCGGCCTCCAGGGCGGCCTGCGCGCCGTCGATGCGTCCCCGCCAGATCGCCAGGCACACCAGGCGCTCGCGCAGGAACGCCGAGTACAGGCCCGGCTCGACCAACGGGAGCAGGCCTCCCAGCTCCTCCGCCTCGCGCAGCCGGCCGGCGTAGATGTGAGCCTCGATCATGTTGGCCTCGATCATCACGAGCGGGCCGAGGTCCGCGACGTGGGTGCGGCCGTACTCCTGACCCTCCCGCGCCACCGCGATCGCGTCGTCATACCGGCCGAGCAGCATGAGGGCGTTGGAGCAGTTGATGAAGTACCGCATCATGGCGCGGACGAACCCGTCCGCGCGCGCACGGGCCTGGTCGAACAGCGCGAGACCGCCGACGTCGCCGGTGGTGGTCCGGCAGGTCGCCGCGATGAGCAGCGCCTGCACGAGGATCTCGGCGGCGACCCGGTCTCCGGCAGCCGCGGCAGCCTCCGCGGTGGCGCCCGCGCGGGCCGCGACCTCAGTGCCGACGCCGTGGCGCCCGTTCAGCATATGGGCGCGGGCCGAGCTGAGCAGGAGACCGGCGCGCTGCACGTCATGACGCGGGTCGTCGCCGAGGATCTCGAGCGCCTGGTCGAGGCTCTCCACCCCGTCCGACACGCCCGCCTGGAACTCGATCGTGGCCAGATCTCCGATCATCTCCGCGCGCCCGACGACGTCCTCCTCCGGCCAGAGCGCGACGGCCTCCCGCGCGAACGCCAGCGCACGATCGTTCCGGTTGGCGGCGAGGAGCGCCGCGGACGTGCTCCGCAGCACGTCGACACGCGACATCCCGCTGATCGTCTCGGGATCGGCCACGGCATCCCACAGCTCCAGGGCCCGCTCCCCCGCCTCCGCGGCAGTCGACCACGCCGACGCTCCGCTCGCGGCACGCTGCGCCGCTACGGCGGCCGCCAGCGCCCGATCGGGGACGTGGGCGGCGCGCCAGTGGTGGGCGATGTCGGCGAGCACGCGTGCGGTGGGGGCCAACGCCTCGAGCGCGACGGCGTAGGCGGTGTGCAGCCGCGTGCGCTCGGTCGGAAGCAGCTCGGCGTACACCGCCTCCTGCATGAGCGCGTGGCGGAACGCGTACGCGTCTCCCCTGATCACGACGACCTGCGCATCGACGGCGGAGCGCACCGCAGACTCCAGCGCGGACTCGTCGCCGTCGAGCACCGCACGGAGCACGGGGTCGGGCACCTCGACCCCGCCGGTCGCCAGCACGCGGCTGAAACGGCGGGCCTCGGCATCCAATCGCTCGTACCGCAGCAGCAGGACGTCGCGCAGCGAGACCGGCAGCCGCTCGCCCGAGAAGCTCGCCAGCTCTTCCACATAGAACGGGATGCCGTCACTGCGGGCCGCGATGTCGTGCAGCACCTCAGCGGCGAGCGCGTCGCCGTGCACCGCCGTGGCGAGCGCACCGACCTCGGCCGGGCTGAGGCGGGAGAGCGGGCGATGCGTCAGCAGTCGCGCGCGGTCGAGCTCGGCCAGGACAGGACGAAGCGGATGCCCGCGGCCCACGTCGTCGGTGCGGTACGACAGCAGTACGAACAGCGGGAGGGCGGCGGCACGGCGCACCAGGCGCGCCGCGATCTCGGATGTGGTGCTGTCGGACCAGTGGAGGTCTTCGATGATGACGACCAGGCGGTGCGTGCGCGCGAGCTGTGAGAACAGCTCCACCACGACATCCGCGAGCCGCTCGGTGTCACCCGGCGCCTTCGCCAGGGTGGGGACGAGCACGCCGAGCGCGTCGACCGCCGGACCCGCCGCCTCGCGCACCGCCTCCGTGCCCAGCTGATCCACGAGGTCGCGCAGCAGGTCGGTGATGGCCGTCAGCGGGGCGGGGCCCGAACCGGAGTCGACTGAGGCGCCGCGGACGACGATGACGTCTTCGTCGAGGCCCTCCGTGAAGTCGCGCAGCAGGCGCGTCTTCCCCATTCCGGCGTCGCCCGACACCACGACGGCTCGCCCCTGCGCATCCACGGCGGCGATCTCCGCGCGCAGCGCGTCGAGATCCGCCTGACGGCCGACGAGAGGAACCCGGCCGATCTGCATACCGCCCATCATCCCATCAGCCTGGTGTCCCAGGCGCTCCCGGCGGATCGGGAGGAATCCCTATCTTCGCGTCGTCAGCCGCGGCGGTCCTGCACCTTGTTCTTGATGAACAGAGGCGGCAGAAGCCACGTCGCGAGAGCGGTGACGAGCCAGACGATCAGCGTTCCGATGATCCACGCCACGGGCCCGTCGATGCCGATCCCGGCCGCCGGGATGAGCACCGCGATGAGCAGTGCGACGAACGTCGAGAGCAGGCCGATGCCGCCGATGAGGGCGTTGGCGTGCCGGCGCGTGATCTTGAACAGCCACGGCGCCAGGATGCTCTGCAGCACCGCGAAGATCACGATGGCCAGGAGGATCCCCCACCAGTCGTCCCAGTGCAGGGAGAACCCCGGCAGGATCAGGTCCGCCACGATGAGGCCGAGTGCCGCCGACACGAGGAAGATCAGGGCGCGGATGAGGAACGTGAGCACGCTCGAAGCCTAGCGCCGCGGCATCCGTCCACCGCGGCGTCCGTCCCCCGCGGCATCCTTCTCCCGCGGCGTCCGTCCCCGACCTCCTCGTTGACTTGCCTCAAACGCACGGTGTGCGCGGCGTGTCGCGTGCATCCGAGCCAAGTCAAGGCAGTCTTCGGCACGCCTTCGACAGGGGCGCCTCGAGGATGAGGGATAAGCCCGGCGAAGACTCAGCGACGCTCGCTCAAGGCATGGCGGGCGCCGGCGAGGAGCGTGTGCGGCTCGGCGAAGAGCATCCGCGCGGTCACGCGGATCACGCGCCACCCGGCACGCACCAGCGCGTCGTACTTCTCGATGTCCCGGTTCCACTGCGCTGTGTCGGTGCGATGGTGATCGCCCTCATATTCGAAGGCGATCTTCTGCCGCGAATAGGCCAGATCGACGCAGCCAATGAATCGGCCCTCGTCGTCGTACACCTCGAGGTCGGTCTCGGGCTCGCTCAGCCCGCCATCGACGAGAGTCAGCCGCATCCACGTCTCGGGTCGGGACGCGACACCGCGTCGCACTCGTGGAAGGGCGTCGCGGAGAGCCACCACGCCTTTTCGTCTGAGCACGAGGGCCGCCTCGAGCTCTGCCAGCGAGGCGAGCGCCGGCGCGCGAACCCAACCTCCCGGACCCGGGATCCGGTCGACGCGGACGATTGCGTCGGCTGTGGCAACTAGATCGTAAGGATGCCGGAGCACGTGTCCCAGCAGCGACCACGTGACGGCGGGCGAGGTGAGGCGTGCACCGTGCTCCGGGTGGACGACGACGGCCGATGCAGCGCGGGCAAGTTGGTGCCCGTGCACACCGCTGCCGCGCGGAGCCCGGTGGGGTGCGTTCACGGACACCTCAATCAACTCGCCATCGAGCCGCGGAAGAGGGATGCGCCAGAGCAGAGCCGCGGTCGTGTGGGAGAAGAACTCATGTCTGCTCATGTACGCGGCGAATCGCAGGGCGTTTCGCTCGATCGTCAGCACCCGCTGATGGTCGGCACTGATTCCCGGCTCGAGGGCATCCGTCGGAAGCGTCGATCGAAGTCCGTGGAAGGGTCGTTCGAGAAGCGGACCGTCGAGGTCGCGGCGCGAGAACCCCGCGCGCAATGCCTGGCCCGTGGTGAAGGCCTGTCCGACATGGAACTCGCGCGCCATCCCTCGAGAGTGACACGCCACCGAAACCCGCCGCCAAAGCTATCCACACCCCTGTTCCCCCGCCGCACAGGCACCACTCGTACGGAGACGAGTTGAGTTGCCTTGAACGCACGGTGGCGACGGCGTGTCGCGCGCATATGAGGCAAGTCGACGACCCGCGGGGGGGAAGGCGAAGCGCGGCGGACGGGCGGGGGGTGCGTGACGTCGGGGGTCAGGCGTCGCCGCCCAGGGCGGCGAGCCGCGCCTCTTCGTCGGCGGTGATCGCCGACTCGATGATCGGCTCGAGCGCGCCGTCCATGACCTGGTCGAGGTTGTACGACTTGTAGCCGGTGCGGTGGTCGGCGATGCGGTTCTCGGGGAAGTTGTAGGTGCGGATGCGCTCGGACCGGTCCATGCCGCGGATCTGCGAGCGGCGGGCGTCGGATGCCGCCGCGTCGAGCTCCTCCTGCTGCTTGGCGAGCAGACGCGCACGCAGCACCCGCATGCCGGCCTCACGGTTCTGCAGCTGGGACTTCTCGTTCTGCATCGACACCACGATCCCCGTCGGCACGTGCGTGATGCGCACGGCGGAGTCGGTCGTGTTGACCGACTGCCCGCCGGGACCCGACGACCGGAACACATCGATCTTGAGGTCGTTCGGGTCGATGTGGATCTCTTCGGGCTCGTCCACCTCGGGGAACACCAGCACGCCGGTAGTCGACGTGTGGATCCGCCCCTGCGACTCGGTCGCCGGCACGCGCTGCACGCGATGCACGCCGCCCTCGTACTTCAGGTGCGCCCAGACCCCCTGCGCGGGGTCGGACGAGGAGCCCTTGATCGCGACCTGGACATCCTTGTAGCCGCCGAGGTCGGACTCGTTGCGCTCGAGCAGCTCGGTCTTCCAGCCCTTCGACGCGGCGTACTGCAGGTACATGCGCAGGAGGTCGGCCGCGAACAGCGCCGACTCGGCGCCGCCCTCGCCCTGCTTGATCTCCATGATCACGTCGCGCGCGTCGTCCGGGTCCCGCGGGATCAGGAGCCGCCGCAGTCGCTCGTGCGCCTCGCCGAGGCGCGCCTCGAGTGCCGGCACCTCTTCGGCGAACGCCTCGTCTTCGCGGGCGAGCTCGCGGGCGGCATCCAGATCATCGGATGCCGCCAGCCAGTCCTCGTGCGCCTTCACGATGCGCGACAGCTCGGCGTAGCGCCGGTTGACCCGCTTCGCGCGCGCCGCATCGGCGTGCACCGCGGGGTCGGAGAGCTCCTCCTGCACCGCGCGGTGCTCGTCGATCAGCGCCCGGACGGAATCGAACATCGCGGGTTCGCCCATCGGGGATCAGCGGATGCTGTTGTCGTCCGCGTGGCTGCGTCCGCCGCTGTGACCGGTGGTCGGAGCCGGGATCGACTTCTGCATCTGCACGAGGAACTCGACGTTGGACGACGTCTCCTTGAGCTTGCCGAGCACGACCTCGAGGGCCTGCTGCGGGTCGAGACCCGCCAGCGCACGACGCAGCTTCCACGTGATCTTGACCTCGTCGGGCGACAGCAGCATCTCCTCGCGGCGGGTGCTCGACGCGTTCACGTCGACCGCCGGGAAGATGCGCTTGTCGGCGAGCTGGCGCGACAGGCGCAGCTCGCTGTTGCCGGTGCCCTTGAACTCCTCGAAGATGACGTCGTCCATCTTGGAGCCGGTCTCGACGAGCGCGGTCGCGAGGATCGTGAGCGATCCGCCGTTCTCGATGTTGCGCGCGGCGCCGAAGAAGCGCTTGGGCGGGTACAGCGCCGACGCGTCGACGCCACCGGTGAGCACGCGACCCGAGGTCGGTGCGGAGATGTTGTACGCACGGCCGAGACGCGTGATCGAGTCCAGGAGCACGACGACGTCACGACCGAGCTCCACGAGGCGCTTGGCGCGCTCGATGGCGAGCTCGGCGACCGTGGTGTGGTCTTCGGCGGGACGGTCGAAGGTCGAGGCGATGACCTCGCCCTTCACCGTGCGCTGCATGTCGGTGACCTCTTCGGGCCGCTCGTCGACCAGCACGACCATGAGGTGGACCTCGGGGTTGTTGATCGAGATGGCATTGGCGATCTGCTGCAGCACGATCGTCTTGCCGGCCTTGGGCGGCGCGACGATGAGTCCGCGCTGGCCCTTGCCGATCGGCGCGACCAGGTCGATGATGCGCTGGGTCAGCTTCTCGGGACCGGTCTCGAGGCGCAGGCGCTCCTGCGGGTACAGCGGCGTCAGCTTACCGAACTCGACACGGGTCGCGGCGTCGTCGACCGAGAGGCCGTTGACGGCGTCGACCTTGACGAGCGCGTTGTACTTCTGGCGGCTGGACTGCTCGCCCTCGCGCGGCTGCTTGATGGCGCCGACGACGGCGTCGCCCTTGCGGAGGTTGTACTTCTTGACCTGTCCGAGCGAGACGTAGACGTCGCTCGGGCCGGGCAGGTAGCCGGAGGTGCGGACGAACGCGTAATTGTCGAGCACGTCGAGGATGCCGGCGATCGGGATGAGGACGTCGTCCTCGCCGATCTCGGTGTCGAACTCGTCACCAGTGGTGGCCTGCGTACCGCGGCGCTTGTTGCGCTGGCGGCCACGGCCGTTCCCCTGCGACTGCTGGTCGTCCTCGGGCGTCTCTGCCTTGGCGGGCTCGGCCGCGGCGGGCTGCGCGTTCTGGCTCTGACCGCCCCCAGCGTTCTGCGCCGGCGCGCCCTGGCCGCCCTGGGCGTTCGCGTTCTGGGCGTTCGTGTTCTGACCGCCCTGCGCGTTCCGGTTGCGGCTGCGGCTGCGGCTGCGGCTGCGACCACGAGCCGGCGTGTCGGTGCCCTCGGCCTCGCCCTCGGCGGACTGCTCGGCGGCCTCGGCGGGCGCCTCGGCGTCGCCTGCGGGAGCGGATGCCGCCTCGGCGGCGTCATCGGATGCCTGAGCTTCGCCCTCTGCAGGTGCCGCCTCGGCGGGTGCACCCTCGGCCGGTGCGGTCTCCGCCGCCGTCTCGGCAGGTGCGGCCTCCGCCGGCGTCTCGGCAGCTGCGGCCTCGGCCGGTGCCTCGACGGGCTCGGCCGGCGCGACGTCGGTGCTCTTGGCACGGCGCGGCGCGCGCTTGCGCGGCGCCTTGACCGGTGCCGCGGGAGCCTCTTCGGCGACGACTTCCGCCGCGACGGCGTCGGCGGCGACCGCTTCGGCGACCGCTTCCTCGGCGACGGCGTCGGCCACGAGCGTCTCGGCGACGGCATCTTCGGCGACGGCTTCGGCAGCCGCGGCGGCAGCCGGGTCACCGGCATCCTCGGCGACGATCGCTTCGGCGACCGCTTCTTCGGCGACCGCCTCAGCGGCGACGGCCTCGACGACGGCCTCATCGGCGACGGCGTCGGCCACGACAGCCTCGATCACGGCTTCTTCGGCCGCGGTCTCGGCTTCGATGGTCTCGGCGTTCTCGACAGCCTCGGGCGCTTCCGCGCGCTCGTCGGCCGGAACGTCGGCATGGACCTCGGAGATGGACTCCACGAGTTCTCCCTTGTGAAAAACGAACGAATGTGCACGACTCGCACAGCACTGCGGGTGGCGTCTGCCCGTCTCGATCAGTTGTCACGCCTGTCGAAACTCCCGCCGACGGGGTGAGGGACCGCGAGGGTACTCAGCGGACGTCGGCAGGTCAGAATGCCGTGCGGTGGTTTCGCAGATTTGCGACGGAGGCCAGATTCACGTATTACGTGGAACCCTCCGCGTACTCCCTCACTGTACCACCCTTGAAGTCGACGGCGAGCATGAGCGCCTCCCACGGGGTGTCGGTCGTGGCGGTAGCGAGAGCCGCCGCTTCGAGGCGTCGCCCGGGTCCGTCGGCGAGCACGAGCACGCTCGGACCCGCCCCCGAAACGACCGCCGCGAAGCCCTGGGCACGCAGCGCCCGCACGAGCGCGTCGGTCTCGGGCATGGCGCTCGCACGGTAGCTCTGGTGGAGCTTGTCCTCGGTGGCCGCCTGCAGCAGCTCAGGGCTCTGCGTGAGCGCCGCGATGAGCAGCGCCGACCGGGACACGTTGAAGACGGCGTCCTCACGGGGCACCTGCGTGGGCTGCAGGCTCCGGGCGAGCTGCGTCGACATCGTGAACTCCGGCACGAGGACGAGCGGCGACACGCCGCGGTGCACCAGCAGCTTCTTGTGCTGCGGGCCGCCGTCGTCGACCCAGGCGATCGTGAGACCGCCGAAGAGCGCCGGCGCGACGTTGTCGGGGTGTCCCTCGAGCTCCGTCGCCAGCCGCAGCAGGGCATCCGGGCCGAGCTCCACGTCGCCCTCGAGCAGGCCCCTCGCGGCCAGCAGGCCCGACACCACCGCCGCGCCCGACGAACCGAGTCCTCGCCCGTGCGGGATGACGTTCCTGGCGACGAGGCGCAGCCCCGGCATCCGTCGTCCGGTCGATTCGTATGCGTATGCGATCGCCCGCACCACCAGGTGCGAGGCGTCGCGAGGAACGTCCGCCGCGCCGGCCCCCTCGACCTCGATCTCGAGCTCGCCTTCGGGGAGTGCCGTGACGTCGAGCTCGTCGTACACGCTCAGCGCGAGGCCGAGCGTGTCGAAACCGGGCCCGAGGTTGGCGCTCGTCGCCGGAACCCGCACCACGACCCGGCGCCCCTGGCGGGCGTCCGGGGTGGGCGCGGGCACGACGGCTGCGCTCACGCGCGCGGTCCCGGCGCGTCGACGGATTCGGCGGCGCGGACGAGCTCGAGAACGGATGCCACTTCCGACGTGGTCGCGTCGACGACGGTGGGCTCGACCTCCGAGCCGTCGGCGTTGCGCAGCGCCCAGTGCGGGTCCTTGAGCCCGTGACCCGTGACCGTCAGCACGACGCGCGCGCCCTGCGGCACGACGCCGGCCTCGACACGGTCCAGGAGCCCCGCCACGCTGATGGCCGACGCGGGCTCCACGAAGATCCCGACCTCGCCGGCAAGGAGCTTCTGCGCCGCGAGGATGCGGTCGTCGTCGATGGCGCCGAAGTAGCCGTCGGTCGCCGCGCGCGCCTCGAGGGCGAGGTCCCACGATGCGGGGTTGCCGATGCGGATGGCGCTGGCCACCGTCTCGGGGTTCTTCACGACCTCGCCGCGCACGAGCGGCGCGGACCCCTCGGCCTGGAAGCCGAACATGCGCGGCACGCGGGTCGAGACGTTCGCCGCGGCCTCTTCCGTGTAGCCGCGCGTGTAGGCGGTGTAGTTGCCCGCGTTGCCGACGGGGATGAAGTGGAAGTCCGGCGCGTCGCCCAGCTGCTCGACGATCTCGTACGCCGCCGTCTTCTGCCCGTCGATGCGGTCGGGGTTGACCGAGTTCACGAGGTGCACCGGGTAGTTGTCGGCGAGCTCGCGCGCGATCTCGAGGCAGTCGTCGAAGTTGCCGCGGATCTGGATGAGGCGGCCGTTGTGCGCGACGGCCTGGCTGAGCTTGCCCATCGCGATCTTGCCCTCGGGAACGAGGACCGCCGCCGTAATGCCGGCGTGCGCCGCGTAGGCGGCGGCCGAGGCCGACGTGTTGCCGGTCGACGCGCAGATCACCGCCTTGGCGCCGTGGTCGATCGCACGCGACACCGCGACGGTCATGCCGCGGTCCTTGAACGAGCCGGTGGGGTTCATGCCCTCGAACTTCACCCACACGTCCGTGCCGGTGCGACGCGACAGCGCCGGGGCGGGCAGGAGCGGCGTACCGCCCTCACCCAGAGTGACCACGGTCGAGGCATCCGTCACGCCCAGACGATCTGCGTACTCGCGGAGGACTCCGCGCCAAACATGTGCCATGTCAGTCTCCTTCAGATCCCGATGAATTCCATCGACTCAGTTGCCTTCGACCCGCAGGACCGAGACGACGCGCTCCACGACGCCGCTGGCGGCCAGTCGGTCCACCGTCTCGCTGAGGTCCTGCTCCAACGCCTTGTGCGTGCCGATCACCAGTCGCGCGACGCCGCCCTCGCTGTCGCCCGCGTCCCCGACCGCCTGCTCCACCGTCTGCTCGACGGTCTGCTCGACGGTGGCGATCGAGACGCGACCGTCGCTGAGGATGCCGGCGACCGTCGCGAGCACGCCCGGCTGGTCGTCGACCTCGAGCGTGATCTGGTAACGCGTCGTGACACGGCCTACGGGCACGATGGGGAGGTTGGCCAGCGTCGACTCGCCGACGCCGACACCGCCCGCGATATGGCGGCGGGCCGCCGACACGACGTCACCGAGCACCGCGGATGCGGTCTGCACGCCGCCGGCGCCCGCGCCGTAGAACATCAGGTTGCCGGCGGCCTCGGCCTGCACGAACACCGCGTTGTTGGCGCCGTGCACGCTGGCGAGCGGATGCGCCCGGTCGATGAGCGCCGGATAGACCCGCACCGAGATGGACTCGCCGGATTCCTCGGTCAGTCGCTCGCAGACGGCCAGCAGCTTGATGACGTAGCCGGCGTGGCGCGCGGCATCCATCATCGACGCGTCGATCGCGGTGATGCCCTCCCGGTGCACCGCCTCGAGGGGCACCGTCGTGTGGAACGCGAGGCTCGCGAGGATCGCGGCCTTCTGGGCGGCGTCGTAGCCCTCGACGTCCGCCGTGGGGTCGGCTTCGGCGTACCCCAGGCGCTGCGCGTCGGCGAGCACGTCCGCGAACTCGGCGCCCTCGGTGTCCATGCGGTCGAGGATGTAGTTGGTGGTGCCGTTGACGATGCCCATGATGCGCTGCACGCGGTCGCCGGCGAGCGAGTCGCGCAGCGGGCGGATGATCGGGATGGCGCCTGCCGCGGCGGCCTCGTAGTAGACCTCGGCGCCCACCTGGTCGGCCGCGTCGAAGATCTCGGGGCCGTGCGTCGCCAGGAGCGCCTTGTTGGCGGTCACGACGTCGGCGCCCGAGTTGATCGCGTGCAGGAGGTAGGTGCGTGCCGGCTCGATGCCGCCCATCAGCTCGATGACGATGTCGGAGCCGACGATGAGCGCGTCGGCGTCGGTCGTGAAGAGCTCCTGAGGCAGTTCGACGTCGCGCTTGGCGTCGACGTCGCGCACCGCGATGCCGACCAGCTCCAGTCGCGCTCCCGCCCGGTCGGCGAGCTCGTCGGCGTGCTGGCGCAGCAGCGCCGCGACCTGCGAGCCCACGGCTCCGGCTCCCAGCAGCGCGACGCGGAGGCGGCGGTAGTCGGTCATACGGTCCCTTCCATCGGTGCGCCCCCGGAGGAGCGCCCAGCTTCGAACACAGCGGTATCGAGGCCGGCATCGCGGGCGAGCAGATCGTGGATCGTCTCGCCGCGCACGATGACGCGCGCCTCTCCCCCACGCAGCGCCACGACGGGCGGGCGGGGGACGTAGTTGTAGTTGCTCGCGAGCGAGAAGCAGTAGGCGCCCGTCGCCGGGACGGCGAGCAGATCGCCGGGCGACACATCGCCCGGCAGGTACTCGGCGTCGACCACGATGTCACCCGACTCGCAGTGCTTGCCGACGACTCGCGCGAGCGTCGGCTCGGCGTCGCTCGTGCGCGACGCGATCCGCGCCGAGAACTGCGCCCCGTACAGGGCGGGCCGGGCGTTGTCGCTCATGCCGCCGTCCACGCTGACGTACAGGCGGGTGTCGCCTGTGGTGTCGTCGGCGCTGCCGAGCGCGACCGGCTTGGTCGTTCCGACCTCGTACAGGGTCACGCCCGCACGGCCGACGATGGCTCGGCCGGGCTCGAAGGCGAGATTCGGGACCGGGATGCCGCGCACCTCGCATTGGCGCGCCACGGCCTCGGCGATGCCCTGTGCCAACTCCTCGATGGGGGTGGGGTCGTCGACCGACGTGTAGGCGATGCCGAATCCGCCGCCGAGGTTCAGCACCGGCAGCTCGCCGCCCCGGCGGAGCTCTGCATGCAGCTCGACGATCCGCGCCGCGGACTCCTCGAAGCCGGCGGTGCCGAAGATCTGCGAGCCGATGTGGCAGTGCAGACCCACGAGCTCGAGGCCCTCGAGCTCGCGGATGCGGGCGACCGCGGCGGAGGCATCCGTGAGGGTGAAGCCGAACTTCTGGTCTTCGTGGGCCGTCGCGAGGAAGTCGTGCGTCTCGGCGTGCACGCCGCTGTTGACCCGCAGCAGCACCGCCTGCGATACCCCACGGCGCCCGACGATGGCCGCGAGCCGCTCGATCTCGATGAGACTGTCGATGACGATGGACCCGACGCCCGCGTCGACGGCGCGTTCGAGCTCGGGCACCGACTTGTTGTTTCCGTGGAAGCCGAGCCGTGCGGGATCCGCGCCCGCCGCGAGCGCGACGGCCAGCTCGCCGCCGGTGCAGACGTCGACCGCGAGACCCTCCTCGGTCACCCAGCGCACGATCTCGGTGGTCAGCAGGGCCTTGCCGGCGTAATACACCCGCGCCTGCACACCGTGCAGCGCGGCAGCCGCACGGAAGGCGTCGAGCGTGCGCCGTGCCGTGGCGCGCACCTCGTCCTCGTCGACCACATAGAGCGGCGTGCCGAACCGGCTGCGCAGCGCGGTCGCCGGGATGCCGCCGAGCGTGAGCACCCCGGCGTCGTCACGGCTCGCCGAGATCGGCCAGACAGCAGGAGCGAGCCCGTTCGCGTCGGCGGGTCGTTCGAGCCACGCGGGAGCGACGGAACGGAGATGCGGGTCGGCGGACACGGTGGACCAATCGGTGGGAGCTGCGACGCTTGGCCGTCCGGGAAGGCTGGTACGGCTCTGCCTGGCCGGAGGGGTCACGCGCCAGGCGGTGCTAGAAGTCTAGGGCACGCCGCTCGCGGCCCCTGTGCCGTGTGACGCCCTGTGCCGTGTGACGCCCTGTGCCGCGCGACGCCCTGTGCCATGGGACGCCCATCGCCGTGTGACACAGCACCGGCTCAGGCGCAGCTGCCGTTCTGCTGGAGGGCAGGATCCGTGGCGATCGCGCCGTCGACGTCGAAGTCGGCCACGAGGACGTCGCCTTCGACCTCGACGCCGGTGAGCGCGACCCCGGCCGGGAGGTACTGCGCGACGCAGACATTCCAGTCGCGCAGCACGGCGTCGGCGAGGCGCCCGAACTGATCCCGCAGCGCATCGGCGGTGACCTCCGTCCCGCCCAGCTGCAGCGACGCGGGCGAGAGGACGATCTGCCCCTCCGACGCCGTCGGCGTGAGCGCGACGCCGACGGGGATCGCGACGCCGAAGAGCTGCAGATCCATCGACATCGTGACGTTCGGCGCGGCGAGCCCGACGGTGTCGGAGGGGAAGCCCTCGACCGTCGCCAGCAGCGTCTGCAGCTGGGACTGGTCGAGCGACACCGTCGCCGTCGCGCCGCTCATCTCTCCGGTCCCCCGCACCGCCACGTCCTGGGCGGTCACGCTGACGTCGCCGGTGACGCCGCTGAACGTCACGTCATCGGACGCGATGGTGAGCTCGTCGAGGCTGCCGCCGATGAGCTGCGGGATCACGGCACCGGCGACCTCGACGTCGATCTGCTGGTCGGCGGGCAGAGCGAGCTGAGTGCGCACCTGGTCGCGCACCACGCCGGTCACCACCTGACGGGCGATCGCGTCCCCGGCGAACCACGCGGCGACCGCGAGCACCGCGACGATGGCGAAGGCCACGATCCAGGGCCATGCGCGGCGACGCGGCGGCGGCGCCGCAGGCAGCATGTCGTCGGGGAGCGGCTCAGTCGCCTGCGTGTCGCCGTGAGCCATGTCTACATCCGTTCCGGTGCGGTGACGCCGAGCAGATCGAGGCCGTTGCGCAGCACCTGCCCGGTGGCGTCGTTCAGCCACAGGCGGGTGCGATGAACGGGCTCGACAGGCTCGTCGCCCAGCGGGATGACGCGGCAGTTGTCGTACCAGCGGTGGTAGAGCCCGGCGAGTTCCTCGAGGTAGCGGGCGACGCGGTGCGGCTCGCGCACCTCGGCGGCGAAGCCGACGATGCGCGGGAACTCCTGGAGCGCGCCGAGGAGCGCCGACTCCGTCTCGTGCGTGAGCAGCTCGGGGGCGAACGCCGAGCGGTCGACCCCGGATGCCGCGGCGTTCCGCCCGACGTTGTGCGTGCGCGCGTGCGCGTACTGCACGTAGAAGACGGGGTTGTCGTTCGTGCGCTTGCGGAGGATCTCGGGGTCGAGCGTCAGCGGCGAGTCGGCGGGATACCGCGCGAGCGAGTACCGCAGCGCATCGGTGCCGATCCACTCGCGGAGGTCATCGAGCTCGATGATGTTGCCCGCGCGCTTCGACAGGCGCGCGCCGTTGACCGAGACGAGCTGCCCGATGAGCACCTCGATGTCCTTGTCGGGGTCGTCCCCGGCCGCGCCGGCGAGCGCCTTGAGGCGGTGCACGTAGCCGTGGTGGTCGGCGCCGAGCAGATAGATCTTGTGCGCGAAGCCGCGGTCGCCCTTGTTCAGGTAGTACGCGGCGTCGGCGGCGAAGTAGGTGTACTCGCCGTTGGAACGACGGATGACGCGATCCTTGTCGTCGCCGAAGTCGGTCGTGCGCACCCAGACAGCGCCGTCCTCGTCGAAGACGTGGCCCTGCTCGCGCAGGCGGTCGACCGCCTCGTCGACGAGGCTCGGCTCGCCGTCCGATCCCTTCGCGTGGAGCGTCCGCTCGCTGAAGAAGACGTCGAAGTGGACGTTGAACTTCTCCAGCGACGCTTGCAGGTCACCCAGCTGCAACTCGTAGGCCCGGTCACGCGCGACGACGAGCTGCTCGTCCGCCGGAAGCGACAGCAGCTCCGGCACCGCGGAGAGGACGCGCTGAGCGAGGTCGTCGATGTAGGAGCCCGGGTAGCCGTCCTCGGGGGTGGGCTCGCCCTTGGCGGCGGCCAGCACGGAAAGGCCGAACCGATCCATCTGCGCGCCGGCGTCGTTGACGTAGAACTCGCGGACGAGCGTCGCACCACTGGCCAGCAGCAGGCGCGCCATGGAGTCGCCGAGCGCGGCCCACCGAGTGTGGCCGATGTGCATCGGACCTGTGGGGTTCGCGCTGACGAACTCCAGGTTGATCGTGTTGCCGCGCTGCGACTCGTTGGTGCCGAAGGCGGCGCCGGCGTCGACGATCGTCTTGGCCAGCACACCCGCGGCGGCGGCATCCAGTCGGATGTTGATGAAGCCGGGACCGGCCACCTCGACACCCGCGACACCGTCCACCTCGGCGAGCCCGGCGGCGATCTCGGCGGCGAACTCGCGCGGGTTCGCACCGACGGCCTTCGCGAGCTTGAGCGCCGCATTCGATGCCCAGTCGCCGTGATCGCGGTTCTTGGGCCGCTCGAGCGGCAGGTCCGCGGGGCTGAGCCCGTCCGTCGCACCTGGGCGTCGCGCCTCGGCGAGGGGGGCGACGACGGCGAGCAGGGCGGCGGAGAGGGCTTCGGGATTCATAACCGCCTCATTCTAGACGGCCGGGTCGCACGCCCGCGGCGGCGGCCTGCGCTCAGGTCGCGGAGCTCGCGAGCTGGGCCAGCACGAATTCCCACCCCTGCCGGTACGCCTCCACGGGCGCGTCGTCCTCCCACGGACCGGTGTGGCGCACCGAGACGACGGTGCCGGCATCGGCTGCGGTGAACCGCACCTCGACGGCTTCGTCACGTGTCTGACCTTCGTCGTCCGTCCACGTCCAGGTGAACGCGAGCCGGCGCTCGGGCTCGACGACGAGGTACTCCCCCGCCACAGCGACCCCGTGCCCCGGCGCCTCGATGCGGTAGGCGCCGCCGACGCGGACATCGGCCTCGACGGCGACGTCGCCCCAGTGCGCCCACCACCAGGACGACAGCGCATCCGCACTCGACCAGGCCCGCCACACCCGCTCCACCGGCGCGTCGATCGCCAGCCGGACATCGAGCGGACGACCGCCGAGCAGCTCCCACCGACCGACGCGCACGTCGCCGTCGCCGTCGTCCCCGGCCTCGCTCTCGCCCGCCGCCCCGAGCACGCCGGCGAGGGCGACCAGGTTCTGCTCCCACCCGCCGCCGTACTGGGTCATGCGGTGCGGTCGCAGTCGGTCGTGCTGGACCGTCAGGCGCGTCTCGTCGTCGGCGATCGCGTCGAGCCGGATGGTCACGAGGCCCGGATCGCCGTCGCCCGACCACCATGTGTACGAGAGCCGGGACGGCGCCGCGCAGCTCTCGAGGAGCGCCTTCCGGACCATCCCCTCGCCGATTTCGACCTCGAACTCGTCGCCGACCACGCGCGGGGGCGAGCCGACGATCGTGCCGTACCACCTCGCGATCCGCTCCGGGGTGGTCAGCGCGTTCCAGACCTCGGCGGCGGCAGCGGGGTAGCTGCGCACCAGGGTGACGGTCTGCTCGCCCTCGTCGCCGGTCAGTGCTCGGATGAAGGGGTCTGCGGTGTTCATCGTTCCTCCGTGCGGTTGCGGCGCAGCTCGG
Source organism: Microbacterium sp. B35-04 (assembly GCF_010634885.1). Lineage (NCBI taxonomy): Bacteria > Bacillati > Actinomycetota > Actinomycetes > Micrococcales > Microbacteriaceae > Microbacterium > Microbacterium sp. B35-04. The sequence goes on from NZ_MWLP01000001.1 coordinate 51,232, forward strand.
TGCCGAGCGCGTCGAGTCGATTCGTCCAGAAGCCCAGGTGCTCCGCGACCCAGTCCTGCACTTCGGTCATCCGCTCCCCGTCGAGGGAGTAGATGCGGCGCGATCCCTCGGCGCTGCTGTGCGCGAAGCCCGCTTCCCTGAGCACCCTCAGATGGTTCGACACCGCCGGCTGGCTGATGCCGAACTCGGCGCGGATCACCTCGGTGAGGTCCCCCGACGCGCGATCGCCCCGGGCGAGCAGCTCGACGAGACGTCGCCGGACCGGGTCTCCCAGGACATCGAGTGCATGCATGCATCATGCATATCAGTGTCCGGTGATATAAACAAGGCCTGATATGTTCGCCGGAGACGTCAGGCGAGCTGCACCAATGCCGTGAAGTCGTCGAGCGACGGGTCGAAGGGATCCTGACTCGGAAACGGGCCGTCCGCGGCCGCTTCGAGCCCCTCGCCGGTGGCGGCATCCGGAACCACCCAGGCGTCCACGCGCAGCCGGTTCAGCCCGACGTAGCCGCCGTGGTAGCTGAGGAACGCGCAGTCGGCGGCATCCCGTCCGGTCGCGATGCGCACCAGCGAGCGGCGGTGCGCCAGACGCGTCGCGTCGATGACGTACCACGAGCCGTCGAGGTAGGCCTCCGCGACCGCGTGGAAGTCCATCGGCTGCAGCCCCGGCGCGAAGCACGCGGCGTACCGGGCCGGCATGTCCATCGCGCGCAGCAGCGCGATCACGACGTGCGCGTAATCGCGGCAGACGCCCTGGCCGGTCATGAGGGTGGTGACGGCACTGTCCGTGCCCTGGCTGAGCCCCGGTGTGTACGTCGTGCTCGTCGAGACGAACTCCGAAACCGCGGCGATGAGGTCGTGACCTGACAGCCCCTTGAACTGGCGGCGCGCCTGCTGGAACACCTCGTCGGACTGCGCGTACCTGCTCGGGCGGAGGTACGTGATCGCCTCCAGGTCGCTCGTACGGCTGGTGGCGGCCTGGCCGTCCACCGTCGCCTCGTACCGGATCTCGAGCGGCCCGGGCTCGCCCGTCAGGCGGTGCAGCCGGCTTCCCGCCTGGTCGACGATCTCGGTCGGGGTGTACACGCGATCGCCCTGCGTGAACGTCAGCTGCTCGTTCGAGATCGGCACCGCCTGAGCGGCCGCGATCTGGAAGATGAGGTCGACGGAAGCCCCGAGCTCGAGGTCCATCTCAGCGGTCACGATGCGTTGCACCGAAGTATCCTCGCATGCCGCGATGACTGCGCCGTGTGGACGTCCACAGCGTCGCCCGCGGGCACCGCGAAGCGGGTCCGAACCTCGGGATCCGCCGCGCATATTGCCCAGTTCAGGACCCGTGTTCGGTGTTCGCCGATCGATGACTTACCCTCTTCTCATGCACGCGCCCGGCCGCTTCCGCGCACGGCGGCTGGGGCCAGACGCCCTGCCGCCCCGCTCGCCGCGCCAGCGGCGGGTGGCAGGGTGGGGATGGTTCTCCCTCCTGGGTGCAGCGCTCGCCGTGGCCGCGGTGTGCGCTGTGGCCGTCCTCCGCCCCTGGGGCGCACCCGAACCGGTGGTCCCGGTCGCCGTCGCGGAAGGCGATGCGGCGGTGGCGGCATCCGTTCCACCCGCGCCCCTGGTCCTCGAGGAGGGCGCGCGCGTGCTGGTGTTCGGCGACTCGTGGGTCTACGGCTCCGCCGCGACCGTGCCGACGCTCGGCTTCGCGTACCGGCTCGCCGACGAGCTCGGCGTCGAGACCGTCGTGGCGGGGGTTCGCGGCAGCGGCTATCTCAAGCCCGGGCTCGACGGCCCGGCATACGGCGAGCGCATCGCCGCCCTCGACCCGGCGCTCGACCCGGACCTCGTCATCGTCGAGGGGTCCATCAACGACCGCAGGCTGTACCCGGCGGGATACCGGGATGCCGTCACCGCCGCGTGGGACGCGCTCGAAGCCCGCTACCCCGACGCCGTGATCGTCATCCTCGGTCCTTCGCCGCAGGTGCTGCCGGTCGAGGATCCGACCAGCAGCATCGACAGGGACCTGAGCGAGCTGGCCGCCGCGCGCGGCTGGTGGTACATCTCACCGATCGCCGACGAGTGGATCACCACGGCCAACTACCTCGACGTCATCGACACCGGCCCGATCGGTCGCGACCACCCCTCGACGGACGGCCACGCCTACCTCGCCGCCCGGGTCGCCGACGCGATCGAGGCGATGGAGCTCCAGCCCGCCATCGTGGCGGATGCCCCGCGCGACGAGGACGCCGTCGCGCCCTGACCTGCACCGCTCGGGCTCTGGACCGGAAACGAAGAATCCCAGGCGAACCTGGGATTCTTTTTCGTGCCCCCGACAGGAATCGAACCTGCGACCTTTGGTACCGGAAACCAACGCTCTATCCCCTGAGCTACGGAGGCGTGCCGATCGAGACTATCATCCCGGCGGCGCACTCCTTCACGGCTGTCTCCGCCGCGCACAGCGTCCCCACCCGGTCGAGCGCCCCATCGCCGGCGCATCCGCAGGGGGCCCCATGGTGCATCCGGCGACGGCTGTCAAGGCCTGGCCCGCGACGCCGATCACACGCGAGGATCGAAGCTGTTCCTGATCGGCGTCCGCCCCAGAGCACCCCAGAAATACGTTCGCCGGCATTCCCAGAGCGGAGGCGCACGATGGGCAAACTCACTTACGAGGGGACGGTGAAGGTCGATTTCGACGATCGCACCCTCGCACACCTGCAGTTGGTGATCGGCACCAAGCTCCGACGCGGGGAACCCTTCCACTTCACGTGGCGCGACGACGTCAGCATCGGCGACGGCCGCACCACCATCTGGGTGCACCCCCGCTGCGCCCTCGTCTACAAGTTCTATGGGAGCCGCACGCCCCAGCTCAACCCCGCCTGGATCGACGCGCTCGCCCACACGGCGAACTCGCCGTCCGGACTGTACCTGGTGCCCGAACCCGCGCAGCCGGCGCCTGTAGCCGAGCCGGAGCAGGAACTGCTCGGCTGACCGGATACGCCGACCCCGAGGCGGTGTCAAGGCATTGGCCGTCGCGCCGAACGCCGTGCGACGGTGGACGCCGCGGACAGGAGCGATCATGAAACGGATCGACATCTATTACGGCGGGGAGCACTACAGCGTCGGCGGGCGCCGCCTCGAAGACCTCCGCGAGGAGATCCAGGCGGGGCTCGAGGCGGGGACGTACTGGCTCGAGGTGAACGACGGCGAGGGCGAGATGCGCAGGGCTCTCCTGCTGCTGTCGCCCGGCGTCGCGCTGGCGGTCGTTCCGGTGCCCGACGAGGATCCCGCACCTCCGCCGGACGGAGAGTGGTCGGACGGCCTTCCCCAGGTGACCGGCTGAACGATGATCCGGATGCCGCCGCCCCGGTGACGCCGGGCTCAGGCGTCGCTGTGCGATTCCTGGCGCGTGGCCGGCTCGGCTTCGTCCGGCACGCTGGCGGTCACGATGACCACGACGTCCTGCACCTTCCAGTCGAGCTGCGCCACCGCCTCGCGCACGTCCTCGATCTCTTCGAGGCGGACTTCGTCGCGAGTCGGCACCACGAAGACCTCGACGTGGAACACCTGACCCATGTCGCGCATGCGCACGCCGCTCTCACGCACCCATCCGAACTCCTGCACACGGTTCCCGATGCGCGCGATGAGGGGATGCGGGCGGGCGTCGTCCTCGGTGCGCGCGCGCTGGTCGATCAGATCGCGCACCGCCGCGCGCGAGTTGCGCCAGCCGTCCCACACGATTCCGAGCGAGATGAACAGCGCGGCGGCGCCGTCGAGCCACCACAGGCCGATGCCGACACCGAGCACGCCGACGATCGAGGCGACAGTGGAGGTCCAGTCGGCCTTGGCCATGTCGGCATCCGCGTACAGCACGTTGTTGTGCAGCTTCGGGGCAAGTCTCGCCTTCGCGTGCCCGTAGAAGAACGGGCCGATGACGATGACGCTCATCACGCCCACCATGAACCAGCCGAGCCAGATCGTCTGGCCGAACAGGAACACCGTGCCGATCGAGGGATGCTCGGCTCGGATGAGACCGCTGATCGCCTCGTAGGCGAGGTTGCCGCCGACCGCGAGCAGCGCGACGCCGGCGACCAGATGCCCGACGCCCATCATGCGGTGGAAGCCGAACGGGAACGCACGGCTCGGGCGGCGACGGATGAAGATCAGCGCGATCAGAAACGAGATCTGCGGGATCAGCGACAGCATGTCTTCGATCCACGCGGTCTTCATGGCCTGCGACCCGCCGACGACGAGGGCGATGACGCCGATCGTCACCACCGTGTAGCCGATCGTGAACCACTCCCAGCGGATGGCGCTGCGCAGCGCCTTCTGCTGTTCCGGCGGCAGATCCGTCCGTCCCATCGACTTCACCGGGCCACCTCCCGGTCGAGATAGCCCTCGAGCTGCGCCTGCCAGGCGTTCTCGCCCAGCGGCACGAGCAGAACGACAGGTCCGCGGGCACCCGGGACGGTGTCATAGGCGCGCGTCACCGCCACGCGGTCCGACCACGGGGTGGCGTCGGTCATCCCGCCGATCGCCACATCGAGGTCTCCGCTCTCGAGCCCGTCGACGAGGTCCTCCTCACTGCCGACCGTCCACTCGACCCTCGCATCGACCGACTCGGCGAACTCCTCGACGATCTCGGCGAGCGTGCCGCCCACCTCCGACCCGTCGATGGTGACGAGTTCGCCCGACGCCGAGGCCCCCGCGTGGAGCACTCCTTCCCTGACGCGCTCGAGAGTGCCCTGGGGGTCTGTCGGCACCGTGACGCCGCATCCCGCGACGCCCAATGCGATCACCAGCAGGGGCACGCCGCACACGCGTCGCCACCGGTTCATGCTCCGATTCTTGCGGGTGGCGCGGGAGGCGGGGAGCGCCTTGACCCTCTCCCGCCGGCCTGGTACCACGGCGGGATGGGCGGAAAGCTCCCGCCGCCGCAGACGCCGATCGCCGGCATCGCGGTGGCGATGCCGGCGATCGGAGGCCGGGTTATGGAAGGACGATCTCGAACGCGGGATCGCCCTGGTCGAGGACGCCCAGGAGCTGCTCCAGCACCCCGATGTCGCCGCGCACCTCGATGCCCTCGGACTCGGTGTCGCCGCCCGCGAGCCGGATCAGGCGGGGCTTGGTCAGCGTGAGTCCGAGCGGCGTCGACGCATCGGGCTCCCGCTCGACGTAGATCAGCACGCCGTTGTCCAGCGACAGGTGGAAGCTGCGCCCGAGGTCGGAGACGGTGACGTCGATCGCGAGCGACAGGTCCCATGCCTTGGGTCCGTCGACGCGGATCGCGACTGCGTCGAACAACTGCTCGGGCGTGAGCTGCGCGACGATCAGCGGCGCGTTCGTCGCCGTCGGCGTGCCGAAGTTGCCCTCTCGCAGCTCCGTGGCGCCTGACAGGTAGAAGTTGCGCCACGTGCCGTTCTCGGCGCCGTAGGCGAGCTGCTCGAGCGTGTCGGCATACAGCGCACGGGCCGCGGCGTGGTCGGCATCGGTGAACACCGCGTGATCGAGCAGGGTCGCCGCCCAGCGGAAGTCACCGCCGTCGAACGCCTCCTGCGCGATCTCCACGACACGGTCCAGTCCGCCGATCGCGGCGACGTAGCGCTCAGCGAGCGGCTTCGGCGGGTGCGGCCACAGGCGAGCCGGGTTGCCGTCGAACCAGCCCATGTAGCGCTGATAGATCGCCTTGACGTCGTGGCTCACCGACCCGTAATAGCCGTGCGTGCTCCACGACGCCTCCAGGGCCGGCGGCAGCTGGATCATCTCGGCGATCTCCGCGCCGTTGTAACCCTGGTTCAGCAGGCGCAGCGTCTGATCGTGCAGGTAGCCGTACAGATCGCGCTGGATGCGGAGGAACCGGTTGATCTCGGCGTTTCCCCACGTCGGCCAGTGGTGGGACGCGAAGACGACCTCAGTCTCACCGCCGAAGCGCTCGATCGCCTCGGTCAGGTACTGCGACCACACGTGCGGGTCGCGGACGACGGCGCCGCGCAAGGTCAGCAGGTTGTGCAGCGTGTGCGTCGCGTTCTCCGCCATGCACAGTGCACGGTAGCGCGGGATGTAGAAGTGCATCTCGGACGGCGCCTCTGTGCCCGGGGCCATCTGGAACTCGAACTCGACGCCGTCGATGGTGTGCTTCTCGCCGGTCGTCGTCACGTCCAGCGACGGCGTCAGGATCGTCGCCTCACCGGTCGACGTCGTCTGGCCGAGGCCGGCGCCGACCGCCCCCCGAGGGCCCCGCGCGAGCGCAGCGCCGAACATGTAGCCGGCGCGGCGGCCCATGGCGACACCCGCATACACGTTCTCGGCCACCGAGTGCTCGAGGAAGCCCTCGGGCGCGAGGATCTGCACCCGACCCGAGGTCACGTCGTCCTCGCTCACGAAACCGAGCACACCGCCGAAGTGATCGATGTGGCTGTGCGTGAAGATGACCGCGGTCACCGGCCGGTCGCCGCGGTGGCGGCGGTACAGCTCGAGCGCGGCGGCCCCGGTCTCTTTCGAGATCAAGGAGTCGACGATGACCACGCCGGTGTCGCCCTCGATGAACGACATCACCGACAGGTCGAGTCCCCGTACCTGGTAGAGCCCCTCGACGACTTCGAAGAGGCCGTGCTTTGCGACCAGGGTGGACTGACGCCAGAGGCTCGGGTGGACGGTTTCGGGCGCATCGCCCTGGATGAAGTCGTAGGTGGAGGCATCCCACACCACGTCGCCTTTGTCATTGCGGATCTTCGGGTCGTCGAGCGTTCCCAGGAACCCGCGCTCCGCCGCGGCGAAATCGTCGACGTCGTCGAACGGCAGAGATGCCAGGGCCTGGGCCTGAGCCTCCCTGATCGACGCTTCCGGTTCGCGCTGCTGCATGTGCTTTCTCCCTTTCGTGCCGGCCGGACGGCCGGATCCTCAGTCTTGCGGAGCGCCGTCGCGACCGGCAAGCGCCGCGACCGCCGCTCGATTGGTGGCGAAGAACGCCTGACCCGACACCAGTCCGAGCTCCTCCAGCCGGGCCCTGGTAGGCGGCCGGACACGGCTGAATGCGAGCGTCACGTCGTTGTCGCGTAGCCAGTGCTCGAGGGATTCGAATGCCTCGGCGCCGGTGACGTCGATGTCGGTGACCGCCTCCATGTCGACGACCACGTGGCGCACCGGCTGGTCGGCGCCGGTGACCGCGCGCTTGACCGCCGCGGTGAACACCGCGCCGTTGGCGAAGAAGAGCGGCGCGGCCATGCGCACGACGACCAGGCCGGGCGCGGTCGTGGCCCCGGTGGGGGCATCCTCCAGCAGGGACTGCTTGGCGTCGTCGTTCGCCTCGAGCACGTCGATCGTCGGATTCGCGGCGCGCTGGGCGAGGTTGATGAGCGCGAGCACGAACGCGACCAGGATGCCGGGAATCGCGCCGACGAAGAGGGTGACGAGGAAGCATGTCGCCGCGACGGCGAACTCGAAGCGGTCCTGACGCCACAGCTGACGGAACTCGCGGATGCCCAGCAGCGGCAGGATCGCGACCCCGACCACGGCGCCGATGGCGGGCGACGGGATGTCCGCGAGCAGCGCCGTCCCGAACATCAGCAGCAGCAGCGTCCCCACCGCGAGCACGAGCGACGGCAGCTGGGTGCGGGAGCCGGCCTGGTCCATCGCGGCGGTGCGCGATGTCGAGGCGCCCATCGCGAAACTGCCCTGCGCGCCGGCGGCCACGTTGCCGAGGCCGAGCGCGAGCAGGTCGCGGTTCGCGTGGAACGGATAGCCGCGCTTCTCGGCATACGAGCGCGACACCAGAAGGCCCTCGGCGGTGGTCACCAGGGTGAGCGCGATCGCGGACGGCACGAGGGCGAACCACATGGTCCAGTCGAGGACGGGCCACGTGAGCGCGGGAGGGCCCGCGGGCACCGCGCCGAGCACGTCCACGCCCCGGTCGTCGAGATCCGCCACGACGACCACGATCGTCGACGCGATCAGCACCACCAGCGCCCACGGGATCCGCGGCAGGAACCGTCGTCCGAGCAGCAGCACCGCGACCGAGGCGGCGGCGACGCCGAGCGACCACGCGTTGAACGTGTTCAGCCCCAGGATGAGCCCCGACACCTTCTCGACGAACTCGCCGCCGGAATCGATCTTCACGCCGAGCATCTTTGCGATCTGGCTCACCATGATGTCGAGCGCGAGACCGCCGACGAACCCGACGAGGATCGGCTTGGAGAGGAAGCTGGCGAGGAAGCCGAGTTTGAACACGGCCATGAGCACGAACAGGATGCCGCTGATGATGGCCTGCGCCAGGGCGAGGCTCGCGTAGTCCGCGCTGCCCGCGGCCGCCAGCCCGCCGATCGACGAGGCGACGAGCGCCGCGGCCGCGGCATCCGGCGACACCACCAGCTGCCGCGACGACACCATGAGCGCATAGATGAGCGTCGGCACGATGAGCGCGTAAAGGCCCGCCGTCGGCGGGAGCCCCGCGATCTGGGCGTATCCGATGTTCAGGGGGATCGCGATCGCGAGCAGGGTGACGCCGGCCGTCAGCTCCGTGACGAGATTGTGCCTGGTCAACCCCGCAAGAGGTCGTTGCATGCCGGCTCCTGAGGGGCGTGGGGAGGAAACGAACGTGTCCACCTTGGCACGTCTGGGCAGCATCACACCCGATCGCCCGGCACGAGCGGCGGACCGACGGCCTCGCTCGTGACGGTCGCCGCCCACCCCCGCTCCGCGAGGCCCGCGGTCAACGCCGCCACCACCGCCGACGTCACGCCGAGCGCGGTCGACGAGGTATGCCAGAACTGGACCCTCGCGGTGACGCGCGCGTCGGAGACGGCCGACACGAGCACGCCGACCGCGGGCTCGGGGTGCACGCCGTCGACGGCGGCTGCGGCATCCGTCAGCGTCGCGGTGATGTCGGCGAGGCTCGCGTCGGCACGTTCGACGCGCACCTGCACCTCGCTGCGCCGCCACCGTGCCGGGAGTTGTTGACGAGGGTCTCGGCCAGCAGCTTCGCGTTCGGCACGTGGGCGGTGCGTCCGTCGGGCGTCGTGAAGACCACGGCGCGAGAGTTCAGTTCGATGACGGTGCCGGTCAGGGGCTCGCCGTCCGGTCCTTCGACGGTGATCTCCTCGCCCAGCGTGACGGGCTTGCGGGTGGCGATGAGCACGCTCGCGGCGAAGTTGTCGGCCACGCCGCGCAGCACCAGCGCCGCGACGACCGCCAGCACCAGCACGACGGCCAGTACCGGCTGCACGTTGGCGCCGAGGAACGCCAGAGCGACGCCGACGCCCAGCAGCAGCAGCGTGTACTGCGCGAGGCGCGCGGCGAACCGCGTGGCCGCGGGCGTCGCCGTCGGCACGTGGCCCATCAGATCGACGACGCCGCGCTTGGCGAACCGCGAGGCGACCCAGCCTGCCACCAGGGACAGCACCGCCCAGAGCACCTGCCACCACGTGATCGGCGTGCTCAGGAAGGTGCTGAAATCCACGTCGTCAGGATAGGGGCGCGGGGCGCGCCGCCGAGCGAGCCTCGCCGGGGCTCCGGCTTCGTGCACGAGCCCCGGCGATGCCCGGCGCACAGCGATGATCCCCTCGGTGCCTAAGCGCCGGGGGGATCGTCTGCACGAAGTACGGTTTCCGTATCCGGCTCCCTTTCGGGTTCCTCGTCTCTGTGTTCACTTCGCACTATCGAATGTCCTCCCCCGCACGGGCGTCGTCAAGGGTTCACCCGGAAGTCATCTCGACGTCAGGTTGAAAGTGAGAGAGGCCGCGGGGTGGATGCCGCGGCATCCGCCCCTCCGCCTCACTCGTGGCCCACGAGCTTGAGGCCGACGACGCAGCCCACCAGTCCGAGGATCAGCAGCATCTTGACGATGGAGAACGCCTCGTCGCCCGTGATCATGGCGTACGCGACGGTGAGCGACGCGCCGATCCCCACCCATACCGCGTAGGCGGTGCCGGTGGAGATGTCGCGCATCGCCCAGGCGAGACCGCCCATGCTCAGCAGCAGAGAGACGCCGAAGACGACGGTCGGCCAGAGCTTGGTGAACCCCTCGCTCTTGCCGAGCGCGGTGGCCCAGACGGCCTCGAGGACTCCGGACACGATGAGAACGACCCACGACATGACTGTGCTCCTGGCCAGTCTTGTCGCTCACCGGGTACTGATCCGTCGTCCGGGGATCCGGTCTAGGATCCACGGCCCACCCTAGCCACTCCCCCTGGGCACGCCCTGGGCAGTGGAATCGCGAAAGGGTCACACGAGGAAGAGCCCGTCGAGCATCCCGGGGTTGTGCGCGTGAACGAGGACGAGGAACACGACGGCGTCGAAGAGCAGGTGCACGGTCACGACGTAGGCGAGCGAGCGCGTCTTCATGAAGATGAAGCCCTGCAGCAGGGCGAACGGGATCGTGAGCAGCGGGCCCCACGCCTGGTACCCGAGCTCCCACAGGAACGAGACGAACACCACCGACTGCAGCACGTTGGCCTGCCAGAACGGGAAGTGGCGCCGCAGCAGCGCGAAGCAGGTGCAGATGAAGAACAGCTCGTCCCAGATGCCCACCGCGCCCACGCCGACGAAGAGCCGCGCGATGAGCTCGGGGGTGTTCACGACGGGCCAGTTGAGGTACACCCCGGAGGTGATGAAGTAGAACGGCAGGATCAGCCACCCGAGGAGCAGGACCGCGACCAGCCAGGTCCACTGGAACCGGGTCCACCGCCCGCCGCCGCGCCAGGGGAAGCGGATCGCCCCCCGCTGCCCGGCTCCGTCGCGATACACCCACCGCGAGATCACGTAAGGGACTGCCACGGCGCCGCCCAGAGCGAGCGCGAACCGCAGGATCGCGAGGTTGTCGAGCTCGGCCTTCAGCGGGATGGCGCTCACGATGAGCAGCCCCACGGCGATGAGCGAGAGGTCGCGCAGCAGCGACGGCGGACGGATGCCGGTGGCCGTCGCCGTCTCGATGCTCGAGCCCGCACGCACGGCGTCGCCCGGCGCGGCGGCTGCGGGCGGGCCCCGGCGCTCAGAGGCTCCGCGCGGTGCCACGGCGTCGCCCGGAGAGCTCGTGGGGAGCGTCCGCTCGACCAGCAGGGCGGTCGCGAGCCCGGCTGCCAGCAGCAGCCAGCCGAGCCAGGGCACCCGCGCGACGAAGAAGGCCGGGGCGGCCAGGCACACGAGGAGGGCGGGCACCAGCCGCCATGACCACGCGGCCACGACCGGCGCGGGCGGGGCGTCGGGGTGTGCAGGCATGCGGGGCGGCTCCGGGGGTCGGTGGGCGTCAGCGGTCGAGCGGGTGCGCGATCTCATCCTCGGGCATCCGGGCCACGAGGTACGCCAGCACGCCGAGCACGAGCGGGATCACGCCCGCGGCGATGAAGATCGCCTCGATGGGCACCACCTCGGCGAGCGGGCCGGCGAGCGCCATCGACAGGGGCATCAGCGCGAGCGACACGAAGAAGTCGAGGCTCGAGATGCGTCCGAGCATGCGGCGGGGCACGCGCCGCTGCAGCAGCGTGCCCCAGATCACGTTGCCGTAGCTGAACCCGAACCCCACGAGGAACAGGCACAGCGCCATCACCCAGTACTCGTGCGTGACGCCCACGACGGCGAAGGGCAGCGTGCTGACCGACCAGACGCCGATCATCACCGTCAGGTAGCGCCGAGGCAGCCGCATCGACGACACCACGATCGAGCCGAGCACGCCGCCGATGCCGTAGATCGCGAGGAGGAACCCGAACAGCCGCGGATCCTCGCCGATCCGCTCGCGGGTGAGGAACGGCAGCAGCACCTCCTCCGGTCCGAGGAAAACGAGCACCCAGCCGGTCGCGAACAGCAGGGTCCAGAGCAGCCAGGGCGTCCGCACGGTGAACGCGACGGCCTCGCGCAGGTCGTGCAGCACTCCCCGCACGCCGGCTGCCGGCTCGTGCTCCTCGCCCTCCGCGACGGGCGGCTCCGGCCGCACGAACAGCAGCAGCACCAGCGCGAGCGCGTGCGCGGCGACCACGCCCCACGCCGCGTGGGCAGGTGCGAGGACGGCGGCGACGATCATGCCCGCCGCTGCGGGGCCGGCGGCCTGCTGCAGCGCCGGGCGGATCGCACCCTCGAGCCCGTTCGCCGCGAGCAGCTGGGCAGGCGGCAGGATGCGAGGCAGGATCGCGCTGTAGGCGGGGAAGAAGAAGCCGGCGCCCGCTCCGAGCACGAAGGCGACGATCGCGAGGTGCGGGATCGACACGGCCCCCAGCACGCCGGCCACCGCGACGGATGTGATCGCGACGAGGTTCAGCAGCTCGACGACGCGCAGCAGCAGACGTCGCGGTATGCGATCGGCGGCGATGCCGCCCGGGATCGCGCACACCAGCAGCCCGACGGCGTTCGCAGCGGCGACCAGCGAGAGGTCCACCGGACCGCCTCCCGCGCCGATCACGGTGTAGACCATGACGACGGCCCACATGCCGGCGCCGAAGATCGAGAGCACGACCGCGCCGAACAGCATGCGGAAGTCGCGGTGAGCGAGCGGGCGCACGAATCGCCAGTGGTCGCGGCGTGTGGCCGGGGCGACGCCGGGGATCGGATCGGGCCCTGGGACCGGCCCCGGGCTCGCGCTCATGACCTCGCGACGCGGCGGTACGACAGATCGCGGATGTCGCGTCCCACGCGCGCGCCCTTGCGCTCGAACGCCGTGAGCACCCGGCCCTCGAAGCGCGGCGCCCAGTCCCCCTCGAAGGTCGGCTCGAACTCCGGCGCCGCGGCCAGGACGGCGCGCATCTGCAGGGCGTAGTCCTCCCAGTCGGTGGCCAGGCGCAGGATGCCGCCGTCCCGCAGGGCGGTCGCCGCGATCTCGGCGAAACCCTCGGCCACGAGGCGTCGCTTGGTGTGCTTCTTCTTGTGCCACGGGTCGGGGAAGAAGACCCACAGTTCGTCGACGGATGCCGCCGGCAGCAGGTGCTGCAGCACCTCGGGCGCGTTCGCCTCGACCAGCCGCAGGTTGCGCGCGCCGGCGCGGTCGGCATCGAGCATGGTGCGGGCGAGCCCCGCCCGGAAGACCTCGATCGCGAGGAAGTCGTCGTGGGGCCGCGAGGTCGCGGCGTGCACGATCGCGTGCCCCTGACCCGATCCGATCTCGACGATGAGCGGCGCCTCGCGCCCCCACACCGCGGCCGGGTCGATCGACGATCCGGGCAGGATGCTGGTCGCCGCGAGATCGCGCTGCACGTCGATCACGTAATGCGGGGCGAGCTCGCTCCAGGCGCGATCCTGCGCCTCCGACATCCGTCCGCTCCGGCGCACGAACGACACCGGCTTCTCGCGGAAGGTACGGGGCTCGGGCGCGGCAGGGTTCGTCACCCCACCAGGCTACCCAGCCCGCCCGACGCCGCCGCTCCGGCGAGGGCGGCAGTCCCCGGCGAGCGCGGCTGTCCCCGACGCAGCGGCCGCAGGAAACGCAAGCGGTCACGGACGGGAAGCCCGCGCCGCCTCAATGCGCGACGGTGACGAAGTCGATGAGCTCCTCGACGCGGCCCAGGAAAGCCGGCTCGAGGTCGCGGTAGGTCTTCACCGAGGCCAGGATGCGCTGCCAGGCGCGCGCGATGTCGGCCTGGTCGCGCGCGGGCCAGCCGAGCGCGCGGCACACCCCCACCTTGAACTCGGTGCCGCGAGGCACCTCGGGCCAGCGCTCGATGCCCATGGCACGGGGGGTGACGCACTGCCACACGTCGACCCACGGGTGCCCCACGATCAGCACGTGCGCACCGTGGCGGCCGCGGGCGATGGTGTCGGCGATGCGCGATTCCTTCGAGCCCGGCACCAGGTGGTCGACGAGCACGCCGTAGCGGCGCTGCGCAGAGGGCGGCTCCTCGTCGAGTGCGGCATCGAGCAGATCGATGCCCTGGAGGTACTCCACGACGACGCCCTCGGCTCGCAGGTCGTCACCCCACACCCGCTCCACGAGCTCGGCGTCGTGCCGGCCCTCCACCAGGATGCGGCTGGCTCGCGCTGTGCGCGCACGGGCGTCGGCGGCGGCGAACGACCCCGACGCCGTCCGCTGCGGGCCGGTGCGCACCGGCGTTGCGACGGGCGGGCCGAGCACGACGTCCCTGCCCTCGATGAGGAACCCGGGGCCCAGCGGAAACAGGCGTCGGCGACCGGTGCGGTCCTCGAGCTCGACCAACCCGCCCGAGACGCCGACCACAGCGCCGCAGAATCCGTCGTCCGCCACCTCGACGACGAGATCGCGGGATGCCGGCACCCGCGGCACTTCGCGCACCCCGTGGCCTTTCCAGCCCGTGGCCAGCACATCCCCGCCGTAGCGATCGTCCATGGTGCTCCTTCCGAATCGGCAAGATTACCGGCCGGCCACTGCACCGCCCCGCAGCGACCCGCACCGCTGCGCCGTGTGGCGCCGGGAGCACGGGTACGTTCACGGCGAACACACATGCGGGAAGGGAGCCGTGGGCTATCGTCGTATCCCCGCGGCTGAATAGACTCGCCGGAGGGGAACCCGAGTCCCAGAGGGGGGATCGATGCGACTGCGATGGGCTGCAGCGCTGGCGTCCGTTGCGGTGGTCGCGATCACGGCGATCGGCGGCGGGATCGCGCAGGCGACTCCCCCGGTCTCGCTCCCCTCGGTCTTCGTGGTCGATGACGTGGACGTGCTGTCGGCGACAGAGGAGGCCGAGGCGCAGAGCCGCCTCGAGCAGCTGAAGTCCGACACCGGACTCGACCTCTGGGTCGTCTACGTCGACGACTTCACCGACCCCGCCGACGCTGCGGACTGGGCGAACCAGACCGCCGACGACAACGGACTCGGGGTCACGCAGTACCTTCTCGCGGTCGCCACCGAGGGGCGCCAGTACTACCTCTCGGCCGACCCGGCCGGCCCGCTCACCCAAGACCAGGTCGCCGCGATCGAGCAGCAGCGGATCCAGCCTGCGCTCGCGCAGGACGACTGGCTCGGCGCCGTCGATGCCGCGGCCGACGGCCTCACCGACGCTGCCGGCGGCGGTTCGGGCGGGGTCGACTCCGGCGCCTCCGGCGGCGGATCGTGGCTCACCTGGCTCCTCCTGATCGTGGTCGTCGGAGTCGGCATCGTGCTGCTCGTGATGTTCCTGCGGCGCCGGCGCACACGGGGCGCGGTGCCGGGTGCACCGAACGGTCCGCCGCAGCCGAGCATCGAAGAGCTCGAAAGGCGCGCGGCGACGCTCCTCGTCGAGACCGACGACGCGCTCAAGACCAGCGGCCAGGAGCTCGGCTTCGCCAAGGCGCAGTTCGGCGATGCCGCCACCGAGGAGTTCGAGGCGGCGCTCGCGACCGCGCAGCAGAACCTCGACGAGGCGTTCGGGCTCAAGCAGAAGCTCGACGACGCCGATCCCGATTCCGAGGCCGACGCCCGCGCGTGGAACGAGCGCATCATCGCCCTCTGCGAGGCGTCCAACACCCTGCTCGACGAGAAGGCGGCCGCCTTCGACGAGCTGCGCAAGCTCGAGCAGAACGCTCCCGAGGCGCTCGCACGTGTGCAGGAGGAGCGGGCGAAGGCCGCGGCATCCCTCGATCAGGCCGCCGCGCAGCTGCAGCAGCTGCAGTCGACCTATGCGCCGGAGGCGCTCGCCACCGTCGTCGACAACCCCGCGCAGGCACGTCAGCGCCTGGCGTTCGCCGACGAGCAGCTCGCCGCCGCGCAGACCGCCATCGGCGCCGGCGACGGCGGGGAGGCGGCAGTCGGCATCCGAGCCGCCGAAGAGGCTGTGGGTCAGGCCACGCTCCTCGAGGACGCCATCGAGAAACTGGCGGCCGATCTCTCCGCTGGTGAGCGCAACGCGACGGCCCTGGTCGCCGAACTCGAAAGCGACATCGCCGCGGCGGCGGCCCTCCCCGACACCGACGGGCGCATCGCGAGCGTCATCGCCGGCACACGGCAGCAGCTCGACGCCGCACGCACGCAGCTCACCGGCACCGCACGGCGACCGCTCGCCGCGCTGCAGAGCCTCGAGGCGGCCAACGCGCAGATCGACTCGCTCGTGCAGGGCGTGCGGGATGCCGCCGCCCAGGCCGAGCGCGCGCGCCAGATGGTCGGCCAGGTCATGATGCAGGCGCAGGCTCAGGTGTCGGCCGCCGAGGACTACATCACCGCGCGCCGCGGTGCGGTCGGAGCACAGGCTCGCACGCGCCTCGCCGAGGCCGGCGCCTCGCTCGCCCGGGCGCACGCGCTGCAGGCGGGCGACCCGCAGCAGGCGCTGCTGCAGGCGCAACGCGCCGATCAGCTCGCAGGGCAGGCGATCCAGCTCGCACAGAACGACGTCGGCGCGTTCGACGGCGGAGGAATGGGCGGCATGTTCGGCGGCCCGCAGGGCGGCGGTCAGTCCGGCGGCGGCATGCTCGGCGCGGTACTGGGCGGCATCGTGCTCAACTCCGTGCTGAGCGGCGGCCGCTCCTCCGGCGGCGGGCTCGGCGGCCTGGGCGGCATGCTGGGCGGCGGCGGCCGATCCTCCGGCGGCGGTATGCGACCCGGTAGCTTCGGAGGCGGCGGCACACGCGCCCGTCGAGGAGGTGGCCGCTTCTGACCCCTCCGCGCGGAGCCGACCGCACGCGTGGCGCACGGCATCCATCTCCAGACCAGACTCACCGCAGTCAGACTGACCACTGTCCGACTCACCACACTCAGATTCACCACACCCAGACTCACCACACCCGGAACTGAAGTCCGATAGGAAGGAAATCCGATGGCGAAGCAGTCCATCTTCGGTCGCATCTCGACCCTCATGAAGGCGAACATCAACGCGCTCCTCGACTCTGCCGAGGACCCGCAGAAGATGCTCGATCAGCTCGTGCGCGACTACACGAACTCGATCGCCGACGCCGAGTCGGCCATCGCCGAGACGATCGGCAACCTGCGCCTGCTCGAGCGCGACCACCAGGAGGACGTCCAGGCGGCCGCCGAGTGGGGCAACAAGGCCCTCGCCGCCAGCCGCAAGGCCGACGAGCTGCGCAAGGCGGGCAACACCACCGACGCCGACAAGTTCGACAACCTCGCCAAGATCGCGCTGCAGCGCCAGATCAGCGAGGAGAATGAGGCGCGGGCGATCGCGCCCACCATCGCGACGCAGAACGAGGTCGTCGAGAAGCTCAAAGAGGGCCTCAACGGCATGAAGCAGAAGCTCGAGCAGCTGAGGTCCAAGCGCTCCGAGCTGCTCGCGCGTGCCAAGACCGCCGAGGCGCAGAACAAGGTGCACGACGCGGTCAAGTCGATCGACGTGCTCGACCCGACGAGCGAGCTCGGCCGGTTCGAAGACAAGGTGCGTCGCCAGGAGGCCCTGGCCGCCGGCAAGCAGGAGCTGGCCGCGTCGAGCCTCGACCAGCAGTTCAACGCCCTCGAGGACGTCGGCGAGCTGACCGAGGTCGAGGCACGCCTCGCGGCGCTCAAGACCGGCGGTGCGCCGGTGCAGGCTGCCATCGAGAACTGACTCCCGGTTCGACGAGAAGGGCGCCGGGTCCGCACGGATCCGGCGCCCTTCTCCGTGCGCGGGGCCGGCGCCCGTTCGCCGGCAGCGTGCGGCCACTGCGCGGCACGAATGCCGCGGGCCGGCGCGGTGCGCGAAGATGAGGGGATGACGCGATATCTCGTGGTTCCGCAGTGGCAGGGAAGCCCGTCCTCCCGTGCGATGCAGCTCATCGACGGCGCCCACGCGATCGCAGGAGACCTGCCCCGATCCTCGACCACCGTGCTGGATGTGCCCATGGAGGCCGGAGAGGCTCTGGGCACCGGCATCCACCGCCTCAGCGCCCTGCAGCGCGTGCGGGGGCTGGTGGCCGACGCGCTGGAGGCGCATGACGTCGACGCGCCCGAAGAGCACGTCCTCACGATCGGCGGCGACTGCGGCATCGCCCTCGCGCCGATCGCGCACGCGGCACGCCGGTCCCCCGGCCTCGCGGTGGTGTGGATCGACGCGCACCCCGATCTCAACTCGCCCGACACGTCGGCGTCCGGCGCGTTCGCGGGCATGGTGCTGCGCGCCGTGATCGGCGATGGTGTGCCGGAGCTCTCACTGGACGGGGCGGTCCGAGGCGACCGGGTCGTCGTCGGCGGGGCGCGCTCGTACGACGACCCCGAACTGGCCGCCGTCGAGGAGTTCGGCATCACGGCACTGACCGTGGAGGCGCTGCGCGATCCCGACGCCCTCGCGGAGGCGGTGCTCGCCACCGGCGCCGACGCGGTCTACATCCACGTCGACATCGACGCCCTGGATCCGGCCGAGATCGCCGGCAACGCCCACCCCGAGCCGTTCGGCGTCACCGTCGTCGAGCTGACCTCGGCGATCGGGCGCCTGCGCGCCCGGGTGCCCATGGTGGGGGCATCCCTGGCCGGCTACTCCCCCGCGTCCGCCGCGGCGGCCACCGACGACCTCGGCGCGATCCTCCGCGTGATCGGAGCGCTCGCGTGAGTCCGATCCCCACGCCGCCGCCGGGCTGGCACGCTGCCGCCGAGCGCGCCGTGCTCCGCGGCCGGCGCCAGGACGAGCTCATCCCCTCGTTCCTGCTGGACTCGCCCGTCAGCCGCGTCGGCTACTGGTACGGGTGTGCGGTCGGGTGGATCTGGGGGACGCTCTGGAGCACCGGCCCCATCGAGAAGCGCGAGGGGCTGTGGGTGTTCCGTGGGATGCCACGGTGGACGTTCCCGCGGGGCGGCTCATGCGTCGGCGGATGCTTCCTCACCGGCGACGGCCGCCTCAGCGATGCACTGCTGCGCCACGAGGCCGTGCACAAGCGTCAATGGCAGCGCTACGGGCTGCTGATGCCGCTGCTGTACCTGCTGGCGGGCCGCAACCCGCTCCGCAACCGGTTCGAGATCGAAGCCGGGCTGGCCGACGGCAACTACGTGCCCCGCGGCGCCGCCTGACGAAATCGTCCAGCGACGTCGCCCGGATGAAGATCACGTCGCGACGGCGCGCGCCGGGGGCCGGCGGCACATCGCCGGGGCGCTGCGGTCAGCGGGCGGTCGTCAGACCGTACTGCTCGGGCGCGTGGATCGAGTCCGCACGGATGCCGAGATCGACGAGGTGGTCGACGATGTCGGCCGTGCCCAGGTAGCCGCCGAGCAGGTGGATGCGGGTCTGGTCGTCCTCGGCGCAGAGCATCTCGTCGGCCCAGGCGGTGACGGCGCGCGCGAGCGCCTCGCCCGATCCGCACCCACGACCCGTGCCGGGGGCGCCGGAGCGCTGCGAGCGATCGAGCCACGTCACGACCATGCGGCTCGGCGCGGTGATATCCGCTTGCCACGAGTCATCCGGGATCTCGATGAAGACCCGGCCCGTCGAGCAGATCGGCAGGGTCGCCAGCACGGCCTCGAGCTCGGCCAGCGAGGACTCGTCAGCGGTGATCAGGTGCTGCACGCGCGTATGACGCGACGCGCGGCACGCCGACGCGTTGTGCGCGACGGCCTGAGTCTGAGTGGTGTGGGGCATGGCTCCTCCAGTATACCCACTATGAAGGGTTGCCTTACCTCACTGATACACCGTTCCTGATACACCGCGACATACGGCGACGGATGCCGCAGCTCAGACGCCGGGCTTCAGCAGCACGCGGCGGAGCTCAACGATCTCGTCGTCGGCCAGGCCGTGCGCGCGCAGGTACTCCTCGGCCGAGCCGTAGCGGTGGGTCACATCGTCGAGCAGCGCGCGCATGACCGGTGCCGGGGAACGCGTCGCGAGGTCCTCGAGGTGCACCGCCTCGGGATGCATCGTTCGCAGCATCTCGACGATGCGGCGATTGCGCCGCGGCGGGAGCAGCCCCTCGGTGCGCGCGTAGTCCCCGACGACGGCCTCGGCGTCGACGCCGGCCGCGGCGAGCGTCAGCGCGATCGTCACGCCGGTGCGGTCCTTGCCGACGGTGCAGTGCACGAGCACCGGCTGATCGGCGAGGATGCCGCGCACGACCGCGACCACACCCGCCGACGAGTCGTCGACGAGGCGCCGGTACATCTCATCGAGGCTGAGGTCGTCGCGGAAGAACGACTCGACCGAGCCGAGGAAGAGGGGCACGCGCTGGGTGACGACGTCGAGCCCGGAGATGCGGCTGGGCTCGCGCGCGACCTCGTCGTCGGCCCGGAGGTCGATGATGCGGCGCAGCCGCAGCTCCGCGAGCGCACGGGTGCCGTCGGCATCCAGCCGAGCGAGGTTGCCCGACCGGAACAGCACACCGTGACGCGTCGACCCGGACCCCGCGCGCAGGCCACCCACGTCGCGGAGGTTCATCGCGCCGGAGACGAACGGATCCGGCGGCAGAGCGTCGCCCGGCGCCGGTGCGGGCTCTGTCACCACGCGGCGCCCGCGGCGGCGTCCTTGTCTTCGCCGACGAGGTCGTCGCGCGGCGGAGTGCTGTAGCGGCCCGCGATCGCGATGCGGTTGAACGCGTTGATCGACACGAGGATCCAGCTGAGCGCGACGTACTCCTTCTCGCTCAGCACGCCGCCGACGCTGTCGTAGACCTCGTCGGGGATGCCCTCCTCGTGGATGTACACGTAGGCCTCGGCGAGCTCCAGCCCCGCCCGCTCCCGGTCGGAGAACACACCGGACTCGCGCCACACCGGGAGCTGCGCGATGTCGTCTGCCGTGATCCCGGCGGCGCCGGCACGCTCGACGTGCACGCGCACGCAGTAGGCGCAGCCGTTGAGCTGCGAGGCGTGGATCTGCACGAGCTCCTTGAGCCGGTCGTCGATGCCGTTCTCGGCGGCGATGCCGCCCACGGTCTTCGAGAACGCGGAGAGCGCCTGGTAGGCGGGTCGCGCCGCTCGCGAGAGGTGCACGCGGTGTTCTGCCGTCATGACGCCAGACTACCGACGGGCAGGCGGCACCGGGTCGAACACCTTCCCGGTGCGGCATGATGAGCGGGTGAGCGACCCCATCGACGAGTTCTCGTTCCTTTCCGAGCAGGCGGCCGAGGCCGGCATCGACGCTCCCCCTCCCCGCGGCGAGCGCCTCACCCTCCCCCTCGCGAGCGGCCGCCGGCTCAGCGCCCTGCGCTACTCCCCCGCCGACGCACCGGACGCCGCACCCGTCGTGACCTTCCTCCACGGCGCCGGCCTCAACGCGCACACCTGGGACACGACGATCCTCGCGCTCGGGCTGCCCGCGCTCGCGATCGACCTGCCTGGTCACGGCGACTCGTCGTGGCGCGACGACGCCGCCTATGTCGCGCGCGTGCTCGCCCCGGATGTGGCCGACGGCATCGCGGCGTGGACCGACGCGCCGCAGCTGCTCGTCGGTCAGTCGCTCGGAGGGCTGACCGCCGCCGCGGTGGCGGCATCCCGTCCGGATCTCGTCCGCGAGCTGGTCGTCATCGACATCACGCCGGGCGTCGACCCGAACGCGGGCCCGACCCAGATCCGCGACTTCTTCGCCGGACCGGTCGACTGGGCGTCGCGCGACGAGCTCGTCGACCGCGCGCTGTCGTTCGGACTCGGCGGCGGCACCCGACGCAAGGCCGAGCGCGGTGTGTACTTCAACTCCCGTGTACGCCCCGACGGGCGCGTCGAGTGGAAGCACCACTTCGCGCACCTCGCGAATGCCGCATCGGCCTCTCCCGTGCCTCGGCAGGATGCCGTCGCGTCGGTGCTCGACGAGGCCGGCTGGGAGGATCTCGCCACCGTCGCGGCGCGGACGACGCTCATCCGCGGCGACCGCGGCTACGTGACGGAAGTGGATGCCGCGGAGTTCCTGCGACGCGTGCCCGAGGCATCCGTCGTCACCGTCCCGTCGGGCCACAACGTGCAGGAGGAGATCCCCCTCGAGCTCGGCGGGCGCCTGCGGACGCTGGCCGGCGTGAACTGACCGGGGCCGTCTCTCTCCGGTCGTTGAGCGAGGGAGCGCCGGCGACCGAGACGAAACGCCCCGAACGACTGACGGTCTGCGCCGGGTGCAGGCGTTTCGTCTCGGTCGTTCCTCGCTCGCTCAACGACCGGGGACGCAGGAGCCGCTGCACGGCCTGCGGGAAGCTCTAACGCTTCTGTTGCGTTGCGGGAAGCGGGTTGCCGCCTCACCCTGCGATATCCCTAGGCTGTTACCCGCACGTTGCCGCCCCGATCGGCGCCGTCACCGCACACCAGCAGTCGCCGCACAGCACCGGGACCCTCCCGAAAGGACCTCATGCTCCGCCGCACCACTCTCGCCACCGCCGCGTTCCTGGCCGCCGGCCTCCTCGCCCTCACCGCCTGCGCCGGCGGCGGCGGCGAGACCGCGCCCACGTCGACGGGCGAGCCCGACCCCGATGCGTCGGTCGCGATCCGGCTGGTGCTGGAGCCCGGAAACCTCGACATCCGCGAGACGGCGGGCTCGGCGCTGGATCAGATCCTGGTCGACAACATCTACCAGGGACTCGTCGCCCGCACCCCCGAGCAGGACATCGTGCCCGCGCTCGCGAGTGACTGGACCGTCTCGCCCGACGGCCTGACCTACACTTTCACGCTGCGTGAGGGCGTCACCTTCCACGACGGGCAGCCGCTGACGCCGCAGGATGTCGTCTGGTCGCTCACCACCCGCCGCGACACCCCCGGATGGCGCGACTCGGCGCGGCTCGCGAACGTGACCTCGATCGCGGCCGAAGGGCAGGACGTCAGCCTCACGCTGAGCGCACCGGACTCGACACTGCTGTGGAACCTCACCGGTCGCGCCGGCATCGTCCTCAAGGAGGGCGACACCGTCGACTACAAGACCAAGGCAAACGGCACCGGCCCGTTCGTCCTCGCGAACTGGCGCCAGGGCGACAGCATCACGTTCACCCGCAACGACGCCTACTGGGGCGACGCGGCGGCCGCCGCCGAGGTGGTGTTCGACTACATCCCCGACAACCAGGCGGCCCTCAACGCGGCGCTGGCGGGCGAGATCGACGTGCTCACCGGATTCGACGCGAACCTGCAGGAGCAGGTCGAGGCGAACGGCGACTTCGCGCTCGAACTCGGCCAGTCCACCGACAAGGGCACGCTGGCGTTCAACCAGACCTCCGGCCCACTCGCCGACAAGCGCGTGCGACAGGCCATCCGCCAGGCGATCGACCACGACGCCATCATCGAGGCGCTGGCGTCGGGACAGACCCAGTACGGGCCGATCCCCGAGCTGGACCCCGGCTACGAGGACCTGTCGGATGTCGCCCCCTACGATCCCGAGGCCGCCAGGGAGCTGCTCGCCGAGGCGGACGTCGAGGACCTCGAGCTCACGCTCACGATCCCGAGCTTCTACTCGACGACCATTCCGCAGATCCTGGTGTCGGACCTCGACGAGGTCGGCATCACGCTCGACGTGAACTCCGTCGACTTCACGACCTGGCTCACCGACGTCTACACGAACAAGGACTACGAGCTGAGCTTCGTGCTCCACACCGAGGCCCGCGACTTCGAGAACTGGGCCGACCCGGACTACTACTTCACCTACGACAACCCCGAGGTGCAGGAGCTGTACGCCCAGTCGCTCGCGGCCACCGACGAGGCGGAGGCCGCCGACCTGCTGCAGCAGGCGGGCCGCCTCGTCGCCGAGGACCACGCCGCCGACTGGCTGTACAACGGTGCGTCCGTGATCGCCGTCGGCACTAACATCACCGGTATGCCCTCGATCAACGTGAACGAGCGCCTCAACATCGTCGAGATCGCCAAGAGCAACGGGTGATCCGCTACACGCTGACCCGACTCGCCCTGCTCCTGCTCGGGCTTCTCGTCGCCAGCGTGCTGATCTTCGTCACCCTCCGCGTGCTCCCCGGTGACATCGCGTCGCTCATCGCGG
Organism: Microbacterium sp. B35-04; assembly: GCF_010634885.1. NCBI lineage: Bacteria > Bacillati > Actinomycetota > Actinomycetes > Micrococcales > Microbacteriaceae > Microbacterium > Microbacterium sp. B35-04. Next base: position 74,946 of record NZ_MWLP01000001.1, read on the forward strand.
GCGTCGGCTCCAGCGCCGAGCAGCAGGACGCGATCCGGGAGCGGCTGGGCCTTGACCGGCCGCTTCCGGCGCAGTACCTGGACTGGATCGGCGGCCTGTTCCGGGGAGACCTCGGAACGTCGCTCCTCACCGGCACCAGCGTCGTCGACGAGCTCGCCCAGAAGGCGGAGGTGACGGTGCCCCTCGGCATCCTGTCGCTCCTGATCGCTGTCGTGATCAGCGTGCCGCTCGGGGCGCTCTCGGCGATGCGCCGCGGACGCGCCGACGGCACGGCGCTCAGCGTCGGCGCGCAGGCGCTGGCCGCCGTCCCCGTCGTCTGGGCCGGCATGATGCTGGTCGTGGTGTTCGCCGTCTGGCTCGGGTGGCTGCCCGCACAGGGCTTTCCCCGCGCCGGCTGGAACGATCCGTGGGCGGCGCTGCGCTCCCTGATCCTGCCGGCGCTCACGATCGGCATCGTCGAGGGTGCCATGCTGCTGCGGTTCGTGCGCAGCGCGACGCTGCAGGCGGTCGGGCAGGACTTCGTGCGCACCGCCGCGGCGAAGGGGCTCACCCGCGACCGGGCCCTCATCCGCCACGGCCTGCCCGTGGTCGGCCTCTCGGTGATCACCGTGCTCGGGCTGCAGGTCGCCGGGATCATCGTGGGCGCCGTCGTCATCGAGCAGCTGTTCTCGCTCCCCGGCATCGGCCGCATGCTGGTCGCCGACGTCGCCGCCCGCGACCTGCCGAAGGTGCAGGGCGAGCTGCTCGCGCTCACCGGGTTCGTGCTGATCGTCGGCTTCGTCGTCGACCTGCTGCACCGCGTGATCGACCCGCGTCAGCGGGAGGCGTCGTGAGCCCTTCGACAAGCTCAGGGACCGGTGATCACGAGGACCATGTCCCAGTTTCGGTCGCTCCCGGTGATGCGGAACGATCGATTTCGGGACATGCAGTGAGGGATTCGGGACAGGGAGGGAGCACGGATGCCGCGGCCCCGGCGCCGCCCCCATCGCGGCGTCGGTCGCGCTGGGCGTGGCTCGGGCGCCTCTGGGCGCTCTCGACGGGCCGGTTCGGCCTCATCGTCGTCGCGGTGGTCGTCCTCACCGCCGTGGTCGCCCGGTTCTGGACGCCGTTCGATCCGCAGCAGGTGGAGATCTCGAACCGCTGGGAACCGCCGGGCTGGCCGCACCTCCTCGGCACCGACGGATCGGGCCGCGACATCCTGAGCCTGCTGATGGCCGGTGCCCGCACCACGGTGCTGGTCGCGGTCGGCGCCGGCATCGTCGCGACGGCGATCGGCATCTCCCTCGCCGCGCTCGGCGCCCTGACCGTGCGGTGGGTGCGCGAGTCGGTGGCGGTGTTCGTCGACATCCTCATCGCCTTCCCGGTGCTCATCATCGCGATGATGATCTCGGCGGTGTGGGGCGGGTCGCTCTGGGTGGTGATCTGGGCGGTGGGCATCGGCTTCGGCGTGAACATCGCGCGGGTGACCCGGCCGGAGCTTCGACGGGTGCTTCAGAGCGACTTCGTGCTCGCGGGCCGGGCATCGGGTCTCACCCCGACGCAGAATCTCTGGCGGCACCTTCTCCCCAACGTCGCCCCCGTGTTCATCGTCCAGCTGTCGTGGGGCATGGCGGTCGCCGTGCTCGCCGAGGCGGGGCTGTCGTACCTGGGCTTCGGCGCGCCGGTGACCGAGCCGTCCTGGGGACTGCTGCTGGCGCAGCTGCAGCAGTTCATCGCGGTGCACCCGCTGTCGGTGGTCTGGCCAGGTCTCGCCATCACGCTCACCGTCCTCGGCCTCAACCTGCTCGGCGACGGGCTCCGCGAGGCGACCGACCCGACGCTCTCGCGCAGCCCCTTCGCCACGCGCCGCGCACGCCTGCACATCCCCGAGGTGGTGTCATGAGCCTCGAGGTGCACGACCTCACGATCGACATCGGCGGGCGCCGTGTCGTCGACGGCGTCTCCTTCGAGGTGCCCGACGGCGCGAGGGTCGGCCTCATCGGCGAGTCGGGGTCGGGCAAGTCGCTGACAGCTCTGGCCGTCTTGGGACTGCTCCCCGACGGGGCCACGGCCGGAGGCAGCGTGCGCTGGAACGGCCGCGAGATCCTCGGCCTCGCCGATGCCGAGCTCGCACAGCTCCGCGGCGACGAGATCGGCATCGTCTTTCAGGAGCCGCGCACGGCGCTCAACCCCATCCGCACCGTCGGCCGTCAGATCGCCGAGTCGATCCGCATCCACCAGGGCCTGTCGAAACGGGATGCCGCCGCCCGCGCCGTCGCCGAGGCATCCCGTGTCTCCCTGCCCGACCCCGACCGCCTCGTGGCCCGCTACCCGCATCAGCTGTCGGGCGGCCAGCGGCAGCGCGTCGCGATCGCGATGGCCCTCGCCTGCCGCCCCCGGCTGCTCATCGCCGACGAGCCGACGACGGCGCTCGACGTCACCATCCAGGCCGAGATCCTCGACCTCCTGCTGTCGCTCGCACGCGACGACGGCATGTCCCTCGTCTTCATCACGCACGACCTCGCCGTGCTGTCGCAGATCGCCACGCACGGCGTGGTGCTCGAGCACGGACGCGTGGTCGAGCAGGCGCCGGTGGCGCAGCTGCTCTCGGCACCGGCATCCGTCGTCACGCAGGAGCTGCTGCGCGACGCGACCGCCACGCTGTGGCGCCCGGATGGCCGCGCCGACGAGCCGGTGGCCCGGGGCGAGACCACGGAGGGCACAGCATGACGGTGCTGATCCGCGGCCGCGCGCTGACGCGCCGCTACCCCGCCCCCAAGACGCAGCTGTTCGGCAGACGCGCCTTCACGACGGGGCTGGAGGATGCCGACATCGACGTCCGGGAGGGCTCGTCGGTGGGGCTGATCGGCGAATCGGGCTCGGGCAAGTCCACCCTCGTGCGCCTGCTGCTCGGTCTCGACACGCCCTCGGCCGGGACGGTCGAGTTCGACGGACGCCCGGTGGATGCGAGCGCCTCGGCGCGGTCACTGCACTGGCTGCGCCGGCAGACGGGGATCGTCTTCCAGGATCCCTACGCCTCACTCGACCCCCGCATGAGCGTCGGGCGCATCGTCGGCGAGCCGCTGTGGGCCCTGGGGATCGAGGGCGACCGGCGCGCCCGCGTGCGCGAGGTGCTGGAGGACGTCGGACTCGAGGCGGGGATGGCCGACCGCTTCCCCCACGAGTTCTCGGGCGGTCAGCGGCAGCGCGTCGCGCTCGCGCGCGCGATCGTGCACCGCCCCCGCCTGCTCGTGGGCGACGAGCCGCTGTCGGCGCTCGACGTCACGGTGCGCGCGCAGATCCTCGACCTGCTGGGCGAACTGCGCCGGCGCGACGGGCTCACACTGCTCCTGGTCTCGCACGACATCGGCGTCGTGCAGAACCTGTGCGACGAGGTCGTCGTCATGAAGGACGGCCGCATCGTCGAGGAGGGACCGACCGAGAAGGTGCTGCTGCAGCCCCAGGTGGCGTACACGCGCCGGCTGCTGGCATCCATCCCCGTCATCGACGCCGGAACCGCGAAAGGGTAGCTTTCCGCACGCGGCGGCACGCGGAGACCTCCCCTTCACGGTGTGCGTCGGCGGTCGCCGATAGGTTCGGAGCATGGCCCCCGGAATCGTTCCGCCGTACCTGCTCGCCCGTATCGCCGCCGCGCAGGAAGAGGGCTGGGCGCGCGCCGCCGAGGCGGCGCGCACGACCCTCGCCGCTCCCCGCGACTACCGCCCGGTGCGGTCGCGGCTGCGCCTGTCGATCCAGGAGCCGGGCACGCTCGTCGCCGAGACCACGCCTGCTCCCGACCGTGAGATCTCCGACGCGCAGCAGCGCGAGGTCGTGCCCGGCGTGCGGGTGCGCGGCGAAGACGATCCGGCGACCGGCGACGCTGCCGTCGACCAGGCGTTCGACGGGCTCGGAGCCACCTACGACCTCTGGTGGGACGCTTTCGCCCGCGACAGCATCGACGGGTCGGGCAGCTCGCTCCTGGCCACCGTGCACTACGGCCGCGACTACGACAACGCGTTCTGGAACGGCGAGCGCATGGTGTTCGGCGACGGCGACGGCGAGGTGTTCCGGGGTTTCACCGGGTCGCTCAGTGTCATCGCCCACGAGCTCGCCCACGGCGTCGTCGAGGACGAGGGCGGGCTGCTGTACCGCGGGCAGTCGGGCGCTCTCAACGAGTCGATCGCCGACGTGTTCGGCGCCCTCGCCGAGCAGCACCGCGATGGGCAGACCGCAGACGCGGCGAGCTGGCTCATCGGCGAGGGCATCTTCACGGATGCCGTGCAGGGGCGCGCGCTGCGATCCCTCGCCGCGCCCGGCACGGCGTACGACGACGACGTGCTCGGCAAGGATCCGCAGCCGGCGCACATGCGCGACTTCGTCCAGACGCGCGACGACAACGGCGGCGTGCACATCAACTCCGGCATCCCGAACCACGCCTTCTACCTCACGGCCACCGCGCTGGGCGGCCGCGCGTGGGAGCGTGCCGGCCTGGTCTGGTACCGCACGCTGACGGCCGGCACGCTGCCGTCCACGGCGGACTTCACGACGTTCGCCCGCGCCACCCTGACGGCGGCGGCCGCGGAGTACGGTGAGAACTCGGAGGAGGTCGACGCCGTCCGCGCCGGGTGGGCGTGCGTCGGCGTGATCCCGGATGACACAGTTACCCAGCCCTGACCCGCCCCGCGCGACCGACCCGACGCCCGCCGTCGAGGTCGATGTCGCGCGGACCGGGGGCATCGCCGGCATCACACGCCGGTGGTCGGCGCAGCCGCCGGAGTCCGAGGCATCCGAGTGGATCTCGCTCATCGACCGCTGCCCCTGGAGCGAGGCCCCTTCCCCCGTCGGCGCCGAGGCGGACGGCGCCGCCGCGAAGGATCAGGCCGCGCCGGCGACGGATCCACCTCGGAGCGCAGCCGACGCACCGGCCTCCTCCGAGGGCACGCCGTCAGCGCCGCGCGCGCCGATGCCCGACGGCTTCGTGTGGTTCATCCGCGCGACGTGGTCGGGGGCGGATCCCCACGAGGCGGAACTGCCCGACGACGCAGTCGTCGGCGCGTGGCGCGAGCTGGTCGACGCGGTGCGCGACTGGAACCGCCAGGGCGGGTCCTCTGGATCCGGACGCGCCGGTCGCTGACTCTCAGCGGGTGAAGACGCCCTTCTTCTTGACCGGTTTGAGAGCCTTCTGCATGTAGATCGTTCCGAGCCACCGCCCGAACTTGAACCCGACACGACCCATCCGCCCGACCTCGACGAACCCGAGCTTCTCGTGGAGTGCGATGGAGCCCTCGGCGCCTTTGTCGCTGATCACCGCGACCATCTGACGGATGCCGACCGCCTCGCTCGCCTCGATGAGCGCCTCCAGCAGGGCTTTGCCGAGGCCTTTGCCGGTGGCCGCCTGCCCCAGGTAGATCGAGTTCTCGACCGAGAACCGGTAGGCCGACTTGCTCGACATCGGCTGCACCAGCGCATACCCGAGGATCTGACCGGACGGCGACTCTGCCACGAGGAACGGCAGTCCCTGCGCGGCAAGGCCGTCCCGCTTCTTGCGCCACTGGCCGACCGACCAGATCTCTTCGTCGAACGTCACCACCGAGTTGGTGACGTAGTAGTTGTAGATCTCTCGGATGTCGGGCATGTCACGGTCTTCGACGGGCCGGATCGTGAACGTGAAGGGGCGCTCGGGCTCGGGCTGCCGCTGCAGATGGCGGGGAAGCCGGCGCCGATCCTTCTCGTATTCCTCCTCGAGCATGCACTCCTCCTGGGTTGTGTGCGTTGCACCCTAGTCGGGCAGCCGCCAGTCGACGGGCGGGGCGCCCTGCTCCGCGAGCAGCTCGTTGGCGCGCGAGAACGGCCGTGATCCGAAGAATCCCCGGCTGGCCGACAGCGGCGACGGGTGCGCCGACTCGATGATCGGCGTCGTGCCGAGGAGCGGCCGCAGATTTGCGGCATCCCGCCCCCACAGGATCGCCACGAGCGGCCGGCCACGCGCAACGAGCGTGCGGATGGCGTGCTCGGTCACCTTCTCCCACCCCCACCCACGATGAGACGCCGGCACCCCGGGCGCCACGGTCAGCACGCGGTTCAGCAGCATGACGCCCTGGTCGCTCCACGCCGACAGGTCGCCGTGGGCCGCGCGCGGGATGCCCAGGTCGGTCTCGAGCTCCCGGTAGATGTTGGCCAGGCTCCGCGGCAGCGGTCGCACGTCGGCGTCGACGGCGAACGAGAGTCCGATGGGATGCCCCGGGGTCGGGTACGGGTCCTGTCCGACGATGAGGACCTTGACCTCCGGCAGCGGGCGCTGGAACGCCCGCAGCACCCGGTCGCCGGCCGGCAGGTACGGGCGCCCCTCGGCGACCTCGGCACGCAGCCGGTCGCCGAGGGCGGCGATGTCAGGACCGACGGGTTCGAGTGCCGTCGACCAGTCCGGGTCGATCAGGCCGGCATCGGCGAGCTCGGGCAGCGTCAGGGCCATCACACCCGAGCCCGGGTCGCCGTCATCGTGCCGAGCCCGGTGCTGCGGACGCGCGCCGTGCCGGTGGGCATCAGAGCTCCTCCGTGCTGCGCGAACGGAGCGGACCGCGCGCCAGCAGGAACTGGGCCGACTGCGCGACGGGCCGCATCGTGACGAGGTCGAGGTTGACGTGGCCGGGCGCGTTCAGCGCGAAGGCGATGACGTCGGCCACGTCGCCCGCCGTCAGGGGATTCTCCACGCCGTCGTACACGCGCTCCGCGGCCGCACTGTCGCCGCCGAGCCGGTTCAGCGTGAACTCCGGCGTGTGCACCATGCCGGGCGCGACCTCCATGACGCGGATCGGCTCGCCGTTGAGCTCGAGGCGCAGTGCGTGCGCGAGCATCGCCTCCCCCGCCTTCGCCGCGTTGTAGCCGGCGCCGCCGGCGTACGCCGTCTGCGCGGCGGTCGAGGTCACGAAGAGGGTGTCGGCGTGGCCGTCGGATGCCGCGGCCCGCCGCAGCTGCGGCAGCAGCGCCGAGACGAGACGCTGGGCAGAGAGGACGTTCACCTCGAACATCCACTGCCAGTCCTCGACGCGGCCGTCCTCGACGCGATCCGTACCGCGTGCGCCGCCCGCGATGTGGACGAGCGCGTGGACCGGGCCGGTCTCGGCGAGGAAGCCGGTGAGCGCCTCGACGTCGGCGTCCGCCGTGAGATCGGCCGCGAAGGCCACGGCGCCGGTCTCGGCCTCGAGCGCGGCGAGCCGGTCGGCGCGTCGCGCGACCCCGACCACGTCCCACCCGGTGTCGCGCAGCGCGCGCACCGCCGCCTCGCCGATCCCCGAGCTCGCCCCGGTCACCACTGCGCGTCTGTTCGCCATGCCTCCACGCTACCCACCCGCGTGCCCGCCCCCACACTGGTTCGCTCGCGAACGGCTGAGAAGGGAAGCGGGGAGGTTACGTCACATTTCCCGGGTGTTGTTGACAACGCGGCACGGTCCGTACTGTCGAACGCGGCTGGGGGCGTCTGCTCCCGGCATCCGAACCCGCAGGAGCAAGCCATGTCCGCACCCGAGAACTGGCGTTTCGAGACCAAGCAGATCCACTCGGGCGCCCAGCCCGACCCGGTGACGAAGGCTCGCGCGACCCCGATCTACCAGACGACGTCGTACGTCTTCGACAACGCCGATCACGCGGCGAACCTCTTCGCGCTCGCGGAGTTCGGCAACATCTACACGCGCATCCAGAACCCGACGCAGGCCGTCGTCGAGGAGCGCCTCGCCGCACTCGAAGGCGGCACCGGTGCGCTGCTCCTTGCGAGCGGCCAGGCCGCCGCCACCTCCGCCGTCCTCAACATCGCGGAGTCCGGCGATCACATCGTGTCGTCGAGCTCGATCTACGGCGGCACGTACAACCTCTTCAAGTACACGCTGGCGAAGCTCGGCATCGAGACGACGTTCGTCGAGAACCAGGACGACCCCGAGGAGTGGAGCCGCGCCGTCCGGCCGAACACCAAGCTCTTCTTCGCCGAGACCATCGGCAACCCGAAGATCAACGTGCTCGACATCCGCGCCGTCGCCGACGTCGCGCACGTGAACGGCGTGCCGCTCATCGTCGACAACACGATCGCCACCCCGTACCTCATCAAGCCGTTCGAGCACGGCGCCGACATCATCGTCCACTCCGCGACGAAGTTCCTCGGCGGCCACGGCACCACCATCGGCGGCGTGATCGTCGACGGCGGCACGTTCGAGTGGTCGAAGAACGTTGAGAAGTTCCCCGGCCTCACGGTTCCCGACCCGTCGTACCACGGCGCGTCGTACACTGCGGCGGTCGGCGACGGCCTCGCCTACATCATCAAGGCGCGCGTCCAGCTGCTGCGCGACCTCGGTGCCGCGATCTCGCCGAACAGCGCGTGGCTGCTCATCCAGGGCATCGAGACGCTGTCGCTGCGCGTCGAGCGCCACGTGCAGAACGCGCAGGAGATCGCGGAGTGGCTCGAGAACCACTCGGATGTCGCGTCGGTCAACTACTCCGGCCTGCCGACCTCGCCGTGGTACGCCGCCGCGAACAACTACGCGCCCAAGGGCGTCGGCGCGGTGCTGTCGTTCGAGCTCAAGGGCGGTGTCGAGGCGGGACGCGAGTTCGTCAACTCGCTGTCGCTCTTCAGCCACCTGGCCAACATCGGCGATGTCCGCTCGCTCGTGATCCACCCCGCGTCGACGACGCACTCGCAGCTCACGCCCGAGCAGCAGCTCACGACCGGTGTCACGCCGGGCCTCGTGCGCCTCTCGGTCGGCCTCGAGAACATCGACGACCTCAAGGCCGACCTCGCGCAGGCGCTCGCGGCGGCCCGGCGCGTGTCGGAGGCCGCTCGCGCCTGACAGCCCTCCTCCTCGGGTGAGCGGATGCCGTGTCCCGACGCCGTGCGTCGGGACACGGCATTCGTCATTCCGTCTGGTCGGACGCGAAGTCGGCGGCCAGCTGCTCGGCGGTGAGGTGCTCGCCCGGCACCGGACGGGGCAGCGGCGGCGCCGCGGCGTCGGTGTGCCACGGCTGCGCCGGCTCGCCGCCACCGGCCCCAGGCTCAGCCGGATCGAAGACGACGTCGACGTCGTGGTCGATGTCGTGCTCCTGCGGGGGAAGCGGCGCCCGAGGCTCGTGGGCGGGCATGAAGGGCTCAGCGCTGGACATGCGCGCATTCTGGCATGCTCGGGTGCACGGTCGATGTCCACACTGCGCGCACCCGTAACAGACCGCGTGCCGCCACACCGGCAGGCGAGAATGGACGAATGGACTGGCAGACCTCCGAAGACACGGTGCCGAGCGCACCCGTGACGGAGGCCGATGCCCGGCTGCTGCTCGGCCGGCCGCCGGCTACCGGCGCCTGGCGCGACGGCGATCCGGTCGGCGAGCGGCATTTCGCCGCGTTCGGCTCGTTCCGCACCGAGGGCGGTCGCGAGCTTCCCGCATATCGACTCGCGTACGAGACGTGGGGCGAGCTCAACGCCGCGCGTGACAACGCCGTGCTCGTGCTCCACGCACTCACCGGCGACAGCCACCTTCGCGGGCCGGCGGGAGCGGGGCATCCGACGTCGGGCTGGTGGGACGACATCGTCGGCCCGGGCGCCCCCATCGACACGGATCGCTGGTTCGTCGTCGCCCCGAACATGCTCGGCGGATGCCAGGGATCGACGGGTCCGGCATCCATCGGTCCCGACGGGTACGAGTGGGCCTCGCGTTTCCCCTATCTCACGATCCGCGACCAGGTCTCGGCCCAGCGGCGTCTGGCCGACGCGCTCGGCATCGACGTCTGGGCTGCCGTCGTGGGCGGGTCCATGGGCGGCATGCACGCGCTCGAGTGGGGGGTCTCGGATCCGGATCGCGTGGCGCGTGTCGGCATCCTGTCGTCGCCTCCGGTCAACACCGCCGACCAGGTCGCGCTCAACTCGGTGCAACTCGAGGCCATCCGGATCGACCCTCGCTTCCAGAACGGCGAGTACTACGACGCGGGCGACGGCGACGGCCCGAACCGCGGTCTGGCACTCGCCCGCCGCATGGCTCTGCTGAACTACCGCTCCCCCACAGAGCTCAACCAGCGGTTCCAGCGCAGCTGGCAGTCCGGCGTGAGCCCGCTCGGCCACGGCGGTCGCTTCGCCGTGGAGTCGTACTTGGACTTCCACGGCAACAAGTTCACGCGCCGCTTCGACGCGAACTCGTACATCACGCTCGTCGAAGCGATGAACTCGCACGACGTCGGCCGCGACCGTGGCGGCGTCGAAGACGCCCTCGCCCGCGTGACGGCGACGACGCTCGTGCTCGGCATCGACAGCGACCGGCTGTTCCCCATCGACGGGCAGCACCGGATCGCGCGGGGCATCCGTCACACGCTCGACGGCGATCGCGCCGTCGTGCTCTCCAGCGACTTCGGCCACGACGGCTTCCTGATCGAGACGCACGCCGTGGGCGCGCACCTGCGGCGCCTGCTCGAGTCCTGAATTCCGCAGCAGCGGTATCAGCATCCGGGGCGCGATCCTCCCACTGGGCAATGTCCCAAGGAGGGAATCATGAGCACTGATACCAGATCGGGTGCCGAGACACCCGAAGACGCGTTCGCCGCGCAGCCCTTCCTGCGAGAGCAGCTGGGCCTGAACCGAACCCGCGAGAGGTCGCCGGGAGAGAAACGGCAGGCGCCGCGACTTCCCGTCGACATTCGCTCCTCGCTGGAGGCGGTACGACCGGAGCATGGGAGGTTCCACGGCGCGAAGTTCTCGCTCGGGTACTTCCCCGCGCACGAGGTGTTCTCGTCGGCGGCCGACAAGTTCGGGTACATGACGAAGGCGAAGGTGCGCGCCGCCAGCCGGCTGCCACTGGACGACGCGACGCGCGCCCTGCTCGCTCAGCTCGGCGACCTCATGGCGAACAGCGGTCGCGAGACCGCGGCCGACTCGGCCACGCCGTCGGGCTACACCTACGTCGGGCAGTTCGTCGATCACGACATCACCCTCGACGTGTCATCGGCGCTGGACGCGCCGGCGCTCGTCGACGCGACCGTCATCAACAACATGCGCTCGCCGATGCTCGATCTCGACAGCGTGTACGGCAGAGGCCCCGCGGTCGACGCGTTCCTCTACGCCGCGCCCGCGCCGGGAGAACCGGCATCCGCGTTCCGGATGCTGCTCGGCACGAATCTGCCCAGCGGCCCGGGCGGCGCAGGCGGCGCGTCGGGTGGCAACGGCATCATCGCGCACACCGACTTCGACGTGCCGCGCACCTCGGCGCTCACGGCGATCATCGGCGACCCGCGCAACAACGAGAACCTCATCGTGTCGCAGCTGCACCACGCGATGCTGCGCTTCCACAACGCGATCGTCGACGCGCTGATCGCTGACGGGTTCACCGGCGACATCTTCGTAGAGGCGAAGCGGGAGGCGACGCTGCACTATCAGTGGGCCGTGCTGCACGACTTCCTGCCGCGCATCTGCGGTCAGGCGGCCGTCGACGACGCCCTGGCGAACGTCAAGGCGAAGGCGAACAGCGGGTTCCAGATGCCCGTGGAGTTCTCGGTCGCCGCGTACCGGTTCGGGCACAGCATGATCCGCGACGAGTACTGGCTGAACTTCGAGCTGCGCAACAAGCCGATGTCGGACGTCTTCGCGTTCATCCACGAACCGCACCTGCCGGTCCGCTCGAACTGGGTCGTCGACTTCAACGCGTTCTTCGAGACCGGGTTCAGCGTTCCCGTGTTCAACAGCGCGCGCAAGATCGACAGTGTGCTCGCCAGCGCGCTCGAGGACCTCGACGGCAGCGGCACCAACGCGCTCATGAGCATCCTCGCGACGCGCAACCTGCTGCGCGGCCTCGTGCTGGGTCTGCCCAGCGGACAGGCCACGGCGGCGGCTCTCGGGGTGCCGGTGCTCACCACGGCCCAGCTCACCGACGGGCTTCCTGCCGACGAGATCGCGGTACTGCAGCAGCAGAACGGCCTTCTCCTCGAGAAGACGCCGCTCTGGTACTACGTGCTGCGCGAGGCGATGGTCACCACGGGTGGCGAGCATCTGGGACCGCTCGGGGCGAAGATCGTTGCCGACACGTTCGTCACCCTGCTGCGCCGCGACGCGCTCTCGATGCTGAACGTCTCGTTCATCCCGACCCGGGGCGCCGCGCCCGGAGCGTTCACGTTCGCCGACCTCGTCCGGGTCGCGGACATCATCGGCGCGTGAGGCCGGCTCCGTCCGTGCGCTCGTAGCGCCACGGAAGGGCGCCGATCTCGAGGCGATGACGGGATCCGGATGCCGCGGCTGCGGCATCCGGATCCCATTCGTCGTCGCCCTGCCAAAGCAGCACGGGTCCGTCGCCGCCGCGGTGCGCGACCGTCTCGAAGCGCTGGACGCCGCCCAGCCGCGCGGCACCGAGCACGGAAGCCGTGTCGGCGTGACCGGCCAGGCCGTGCAGCGTCACCCACGTCGGCGGGTACAGCGTGAACTCACCGCGGCCGTGCCGTGCCAGCGCGTCGGTCGGCCGCACCCACTCGGAAGCGACCGCCTCGTGAGGCGACAGCGCGAGCACGCCTGTCGCGACCGGGGCCACGAAGAACCAGGTGCGGATCCGCAGCGCCAGTCCCGGCGGCGGGTCCCAGCACGACAGCGTCACGAGCGCTTCCGGGTCGACGGCGAGGCCGGTCTCTTCGTGCGTCTCGCGCACAGCCGCCGCTCGCGCGGTCGACTCTTCCGGTTCTTCGGCGGCGCCGCGGTCGTCGACCTCGAGCTTGCCGCCCGGAAACACCCACGCTCCGGCGAAAGACCCGCGGTCGGGCCGCTCGATCATGAGCACCTCGAGACCGTGGCTGCTGTCGCGGAGCAGGACCACCGTCGCGGCGACGGGGATCGCGGGGTCGGTCGCGTCCTCGGGACGACGCGTGCGGGCGCCGCCGATCGAGTCGTTCAGCGCCTGCAGCGCGCGGTCGGCGGGCGTCGGCTGCGGCATCCGCTCACTCTACCCAGCACTCTCGCCGCGCTGGCGTCCGGCCGGCGCGCGGCGATCAGACCGCGACGAGGGCGCGACGCCGCTCGGCTGCGATGCTCGCCACGGCGAGCACGAGACCGGCGCCGGCGAGCGCCACACCGACCCACGCGGGCGCGATGAAGCCCCAGCCCGCCGCGATCACGACGCCGCCGAGGAACGCGCCCAGGCTGTTGCCGATGTTGAGCGCGGAGTGGTTGAGCGCCGCCGCGATCGACTGGTTGTCCTGCGCGACGTCCATCAGACGGGTCTGGATCGTGGGGCTGAGCGCCGACGCGATGAAACCGGTGGCGAAGACGAAGAACGCGAGGGCCCAGATCCACTGCGCCGTCAGGGCCAGGAGGGCCAGCACGACGGCGAGCCCGATCAGGCCGCCGACGAGGGTGCGCTTCAGGTCGACGTCGGCCAGGTGTCCGCCGACGAGGTTTCCGACGGTCATCCCGAGGCCCATGACCACCAGCACGATGGGCACCACCCATTCGGGCGAGCCCGCGACCTCGGTCACCAGCGGGGCGACGTAGCTGTAGACCGCGAAGAAGCCTCCGAAGCCGATCGCTCCGACACCCAGCGCGAGCCACACCTGCCCGATCCGGAAGACCTTGAGCTCGGCGCGCATGGTGCGGCTCGGGTCGCCGGGGTGCTCCGGCACGAAGAACGCGATGAGGATCGTCGCCGCGGCGAAGATCGCCGCGACCACCATGAACGCGGCGCGCCAGCCGACCTGCTGTCCGAGGTAGGTGCCGAGCGGGACCCCCACCACGTTGGCGACGGTGAGGCCGGTCAGCACGAAGGCCACGCCCTTCGCCCGCATGCCGGGGCCGAGCACCTCGGCGGCGACGAGCGCGCCGATGCCGAAGTACGCGCCGTGCGGCAGTCCCGCGAGGAACCGGGACGCCGCGACCCATTCGAACGTCGGGGCGAGGAACGTCAGCGCATTGAACACCGTGAGCGCCAGCGCGAGCCCGATCATGACGCGATGACGCGGATACTTCGCCGCCGCGCCGGCGATCGTCGGCGCACCGACCACGACCCCGAGCGCGTACAGCGAGATGAGCCAGCCGGCCTGCGCGATCGCGTCTTCGGAGCGCGTCGCCCACAGCGACGGCAGCAGGTCCTCCGCGATGTTCGGCAGCAGCCCCATGACGACGAACTCCGTCATTCCGATGCCGAAGCTGCCGACGGCGAGGGAGAGGAGCGCCCACATCGCCGCCTTCTTCGACAGCGAGGGAGTCGTCAGATTCGAGGAGGGCACCCCGTCACGTTAGCGGCGGCATCGCCCGCTGTCGAATCGATTCGGAACGGGACGTCACCGGTATTGCGTGGCGCTGCCGGCGGTCAGCCGAGCCCGCCTTCGGCCTTCTGCCGGTCCACGGCCGCCTCGAGGCGCTCGATCTTGCCGTCGAGCTCGCCGGAGTACCCGGGACGGATGTCGGCCTTGAGCACCAGCGACACCCGCGAGCCGTAGGGCGCCACCGCGTCGGTGGCGCGCTTGACGACGTCGAAGACCTCGTCCCACTCCCCCTCGATCTCGGTGAACATCGACGTCGTGCGGTGCGGCAGACCGCTGTCGCGGACCACCCGCACCGCGGCGGCCACGGCGTCGTGCACCGAGCCGTCGGCGTTGCCGGTCCCACCCTGTGGTTGTCCGCTGGGTGCGACGGAGAAGGCGACGAGCATGGCGAACCTCCGGTTCTCGAGGGGCTTGCGGGGCGGCGACGGATGCCGTCACCGACGTCTACTCTGGCACGCGCGATCGCGCCGCCCGGTGCACGCCGACGCGCGCGAGACGCACCACGACCCAGACGAACAGCCCGACGAGGAGCAGGTTGCGGACGACGAGGAGGGCGACCGCACCGGGCAGCAGCACGAGGATGGCGTCGTACCAGAACGGGAAGATCACCTGCGTGAGCGCGAGGATCACGACCGTGAGGACCGCCGGGCGCAACCAGCGCCGCCGATCGAGGACGAGACCCACCACGACGGGGGCGATCAGCCAGGTCATGTACTGGGGCGAGCCGACCTTGTTGAGCACGATGAAGCCGAGCACGAGCGCGGCGGCGAGCGGGGGGAACAGCGTGACGAAGGTGGCTCCGAGCCAGGCCTTGACGGCTCCGACGGCGGCGATCGCCAGCATCCCGGCGATGAGCAGCGGTGTCATCACCGCGATCACCGCTTCCGTGCCGGGGCCGGCCACCTGGAACGTGATCAGATCCTCGTCGTACACGACCGCCGCGCCCGGCAGTCCGGCGGCTGCCAGCAGCATGTACACCGTGCTGACGGGCGCCTCGATCTGAAGTCCGCGGGAGGTCTGGTCGCCGACGAAGCTGAGCAGGTGGGCGCCGCCGCCGGCGATGACGACCGCGACAGCGACGACGGCTGACACGATCGCCGCGCCGCCGACGATCACGAGCCGCCGGCGTACGGCGATCACCGCAGCCACCAGGAGGGCCGCCGGCCATACTTTGATCCAGGTCGCCACCGCCAGCAGCGCCGATCCGAGCCACGGACGACCCACCAGCCAGAGCGAACCCGCGACGGCGAGCGGCACGGTCACGGCATCGAGGCGGAACATGCCCACACCGCCGAGGGCCAGGATGGCGGCGAGCCAGAACCACGCGGCGAGCACCCGTCCGCGAGAGCGCCCCCGACCGACGAGCACCGCGAACGCGGCGGCGTCTATGGCGGTGACGAGCAGGCCCCAGCCGAGCGTGTAGTCGAGCAGGGGGTACAGCGCGCCGACCGTGACGATCGGCACGAGCGCGAGTGCCGGGTAGATCCAGTCCTCGGTGATGCCGAGAACCGCCTCGCGCGTGAGCGCGCGTCCCGCCCACCACCGGTACAGCTGGCCGACGTCCCACGAGGCGGCGTGCTCGCCCGCGAAGCCGAGCCAGATCACCACGGCGTGCACAAGGGCGAACGCGATCCACACCACCGCCCGCCGAGACACCCCACCATCCTAGGGACGCGACCCCATTCCGCCCGTCACTCCCACGGCACACCGACTCTGATGGGACGCGGCACGCGATTCCGGATGCCGCGACCCGGGCGCGTTGCGCAGACCCTGGGATTCCGCGCTGTGGCCGGGCGGCTCAGTGCGCGAGCGTCTCGGCGACGGCGCGCGGCAATGCCTCGGCGACGTCCAGCGCCGTGATGGGGCCGTCGCCGAACGGCGGCGAGCTCGGCGCGCGCGCGATGCTCGCGCCCGTGGCGGCGACGGCCCCCGCTCGGCCGTGCAGCCAAGCACCGGAGGCGGCGAGCGCGGCGAGAGACGCGGCATCCGTCGATTCTCCGCGCGCGACAGCCCCGGCGACCAGCGCGCCGATGACCCCGGCGAGGACGTCGCCCGTGCCCGCCGTCGCGAGCCAGGGCGTGCCCGACTCGATGGTCGCCGTCCAGCCGTCGGGGGCGACCACGACCGTCACCGCGCCCTTGAGCAGCACGACCGCACCCGTGGCTTCGGCCGTCTCGCGCGCCGCAGCGGCGCGATCCGCGGGCGCGTGCCCGAGCCCGAGGGCCGATCGCAGCCGTGCGTGCTCGCGGTCGTGCGGCGTGAGGACGCGCGGCGCGGTCGCCTCGGCGGCAAGATCCAGCGCGCCCGCGTCGACCACGACGGGGTCGGTGTCGGACAGCAGGGACCGCAGCGCATCCGCTTCGCCGGGGGGCCGGGCCGCGGCATCTGTTCCCGAACCGATCACCCACGCCTGCACACGGCCGTCCGCCGTCACGGTCTCGGGCCGGCGGGCGAGCACCAGATCGCGCGGGCGATCGGGGCCGAGATACCGCACCATGCCGATTCCGGTGCGCCACGCGGCCTCGACGCCGAGCACCGCTGCGCCCGGATACGACTGAGAGCCCGTTCGCATCCCCAGCACGCCTCGGGAATACTTGTCGTCGTCGGCCGTAGGCCTGCGCAGGGCGTGAGAGCTATCCGCCCGCGTCCACGTCCTGACCATGTGGTCACAGTACCGCGCACCCGATTCCAGCTGGAGACCCCCCATGAGCCGCCTGTTCACCCCCCTCAGCCTGCGCGACGTGACGGTGCGCAACCGTCTGTGGGTCTCGCCGATGTGCCAGTACAGCGCGATCGAGGGCGTGCCGCAGGAGTGGCACCACACCCATCTCGCGCAGTTCGCGTCGGGCGGCGCAGGGCTGATCGTGGCCGAGGCGACGGCGGTGTCGCCGGAGGGCCGGATCTCCCCCGACGACACCGGACTGTGGAACGACGAGCAGCGCGACGCGTGGGCGCCGATCGTCGCCGCGATCCGCCGGCGCGGCGCCGTGGCCGGCGTGCAGCTCGCCCACGCCGGCCGCAAGGCGTCGACCTGGCCGCCATTTTCGGACCGGCGCGGGACTGTCGCTGCCGCGGACGGCGGTTGGAACACCGTGGCTCCGTCAGCGATCGCCTTCGACGGCTTCGCCGAGCCGGTCGCCCTCGACCTCGCGGGCATCGACCGCGTGGTCGCCGCCTTCGCGGCGGCCGCTCTGCGAGCTGTGGCCGCGGGTTTCCAGGTGCTCGAACTGCACGCCGCACACGGCTACCTGCTGCACCAGTTCCTCTCGCCCCTGTCGAACCTCCGCGACGACGAGTACGGCGGCTCGCTCGAGAACCGCGCGCGGCTCGTGCTGCGGGTGCTGGATGCGGTGACGGATGCCGCTCCCGGCGTTCCGGTGATCGTGCGGTTCTCCGCCACCGACTGGGCAGACGGCGGGTGGGGTGCCGACGAGACCGCCACCGTCGCGGGCTGGGCCGCCGAGCGGGGCGCCGACTTCTTCGACATCTCCAGCGGCGGCCTCGTCGCCCACCAGCAGCTCACCACCGGCCCGGGCTACCAGGTCGACCTCGCCGCCCGGGTGCGACGCGAAGCCGGCGTGCCGGTGAACGCCGTCGGCATGATCGACGACGCCGCCCACGCCGAGCGCGTGCTCGCCGAGGACGCCGCCGACGCCGTCATGGCCGGCCGCGAATGGCTGCGCGACCCGCACTATGCGCTGCGCGCCGCCACGGAACTCGGCGCCGACATCGACTACTGGCCGAAGCAGTACCTCCGCGCCCGGCGCTGACCCACAACCCCGGAACCGCGAAGGGTAGGCGTCCGCTCGCAGAGCGGAAACCTACCCTTTCGCGGTGCCAGACCGCGACGGGCTCAGAAGCCGCGTCGGCGGGTCGCGTCCTGCACCTCTCCGATGAGCTCCTCGATGATGTCCTCGAGGAAGAGCACCGCTGTGATCTCTCCGGCCTCGTCGCGCACCTGGGCGAGGTGACGCCCGGCGCGGCGCATGACGGCGAGTGCGTCCTCGAGATCGGTCGACTCCAGCACGGGCACCATGTGGTGGATGCGCTTGGTCGGGATCGGGAGGGCGACCTCGGTGGCGGCATCCGGTCCCTCCGCCGCCCGCAGGATGTCCTTGAGGTGCACGTAGCCGACCGGCACGCCGACCTCATCGACGATCACGTAGCGCGAGAAGCCGTGCTTCGCCACCGCGCGTTCGATCTCGGCGGGGGTCGTCGTCTCGGGGAGCGTCACGAGCTGCGACAGCGGCACCGCGACGTCGGCGGCCTTCTTGTCGGTGAACTCCAGCGCAGCCGACACGGTACCCGCCGCATCGTCGAGCACCCCCTCGATGCGCGACTGGTTCACGATCGTCGCGACCTCCTCGAGCGTGAATGTCGAGGCGGCCTCGTCCTTCGGCTCGACGCGGAACAGGCGCACCACGTGGTTCGCGATCCAGTTGAGGGTCACGATGATCGGGTGGAACAGCTTCGACACCCACACCAGCGGGGTCGCGAGCATGAGCACCGCGCGGTCGGGCACCGAGAACGCGAGGTTCTTCGGCACCATCTCGCCGAAGACGACGTGGAGGTACGACACCAGCAGGAGCGCGATGGCGAACGCGACGCCGTCGACGACCCCCTCAGACCAGCCCGTGAGGCCCAGAGGCCCCGCGAGGAGATGGTGGATGGCGGGCTCGGACACGTTCAGGATCAGCAGCGAGCAGATCGTGATGCCGAGCTGGCTCGTCGCCAGCATGAGCGTCGCGTGCTCCATCGCATACAGCGCGGTCTTGGCCGACCGCGATCCCTTCTCGGCGAGCGGCTCGATCTGCGAGCGGCGGGCCGAGATGACGGCGAACTCGGCGCCGACGAAGAAGGCGTTGGCGATGAGCAGCACCACCAGCCAGGCGATTCCGGCCCAGTCGTTCATCGGCGATCACCCGCCTCGGTGGTCGCGTCGTCGTGGGGCATCGGCGTGGGCGTGAACCGCACGCGGTCCACCCTGCGTCCTTCCATGCGCTGCACCTCGAGAGATCCGTCCTCGATCTCGAGGGTGTCGCCGGCGACGGGAATCCGTTCGAGCACGCTCATGATGTAGCCGCCGACGGTGTCGTAGACGTCGCCTTCCGGAATGCGGATGCCGGTGCGATCGCGCACCTCGTCGGGCCGCAGCTCGCCCGGGAAGATCACGGTGTCGCCGACCCGCACGATGCCCGCGCGACGGAGGTCGTGCTCGTCGAGCACTTCGCCGACGATCTCCTCGACGAGGTCCTCGAGCGTGACGACGCCCGCCGTGCCGCCGTACTCGTCCACGACGACGGCCATCTGGTACCCGCGGGCGCGCAGCTCGGCCACGAGCGCATCGAGGTGGACCGCCTCGGGAAACCGCAGCGGCTCGGTCGCCAGCGCGGCGGCGGGAACGTCGGCACGGCGCTCGCGCGGCACGCCGACGGCGGCCTTAAGGTGCACGATGCCCGTGATGTCGTCCATGTCCTCGCCGTACACGGGGAACCGGCTGTGCCCGGTGCGGCGGGCGAGCTGGATGACGTCCTCGGCCGAGTCATCGGCGGCGAGGGCGTGGATGCTGGGCCGCGGCGTCATCACGTCGGCCGCAGACAGGCGGGCGAAGGTGAGGCTGCGGTCGAGGAGCGACGCGGTGTCCTCCTCGAGCACGCCGGCACTGGCCGAGCGTCGGACCAGGCTCGACAGCTCCTCGGCCGTGCGCGCGCCCGACAGCTCCTCCTTGGGTTCGATGCCGGCCGCACGCAGCACGCCGTTCGCGCTGCCGTTGAGGACGACCACGGCGGGACGGAACACCGTCGTGAACGCCACCTGGAACGGCATGACCAGCTTGGCGGTCTGGCGCGGGATGGCCAGCGCGAAGTTCTTGGGCACGAGCTCGCCGAGGATCATCGAGAACACGGTCGCGATCGAGACGCCGATGACGGCGGCGAGGGGCCGAGCGATGCCGGACGGGATCCCCCACGCGTCGAACACGGGTGCCAGCAGGTTCGAGATCGCCGGCTCCATCGTGTAACCGGTCAGCAGCGTGGTCAGTGTGATGCCCAGCTGCGCGCTGGAGAGGTGCGTGGATGTGATCCGCAGCGCGCTGATCGTGAGCGAGAGCCGCGTTTCGCCCGCCTCCTGGCGGGATTCGAGATCGGCCCGGTCGAGGTTGACGAGCGCGAACTCGCTCGCCACGAAGAGGCCGGTGCCGATCGTGAGCAGAAGCCCCACGCCCAACATGACGTAATCCATCACGCATCACCCCCCTGGGATCGGGGAGCGGGTCGGTGGGGCGATTGTCTGCAACTAGGAGGGTCGTCCATCGTGCCGACAAGTCTACGGCAGGGGTGCGGAGCCCAACGGGCCGATGTCAAGCCCCTCGCCGCCTCCGATCCGCCCTCGCACGATGGCTCTCCAGGCGCTTCCGCCGAGGGCAGAAGGAATCGGAGAGGTCATGACCACGACGGACCACGGACTCGATGACCGGCACGCACCGGATCCCGAGCATCCCGACAAGCCCGACACTCCACGCGAGATCGAGAAGCGCTCGTGGAAGTACGTCTTCGTCAAGACGGCACGCGAGTTCACGGCCGACGAGTGCACCGACATCGCCGCCGCGCTGACCTACTATTCGGTGCTGGCGATCTTCCCCGGGCTCATCGCCGTCTTCTCGGTCTTCGGGCTGATCGGCCGCAGCAGCCAGGCCACCGACCAGATCATCGGCATCGTCGATACCGTCGCCCCCGACGCGGCGGACGCCCTGCGAGGCCCCCTCGAGCAGGCGGCGGACTCCCCCGCCGCGGGCTGGGGTCTCGTCCTCGGCCTGGCGTTGGCGATCTGGTCGGCCTCCGGCTACGTGGGCGCCTTCAGCCGAGCGATGAATCGCATCTACGAGATCGAGGAGGGCCGGCCGTTCTGGAAGCTCAAGCCGGCGCAGATCCTCATCACGCTGATCGGCGTCGCGCTGATCGTCGTCGCCCTGGTGATCCTCGTCGTGTCGGGGCCGGTGGCCGACGCCGTCGGGTCGGCACTCGGGCTCGGGGAGGTCGCCACGACCGTGTGGGAGATCGTCAAGTGGCCGGTGCTCGCGGCGATCGTCGTGCTGATGGTCGCGATCCTCTACTACGCCACGCCCAACGCCAAGCAGCCGAAGTTCCGGTGGATCAGCCTCGGGTCGCTGCTGGCCATCCTCATCCTCGCCGTCGCGTCGGTGGCCTTCGGCCTCTACGTCGCCAACTTCTCGAACTACGACCGCACCTACGGGTCGCTGGCGGGCGTCATCATCTTCCTGTTGTGGCTGTGGATCGCGAACATCGCGCTGCTGTTCGGCGCGGAGTTCGACGCCGAGCTGGAGCGCGGGCGCCAGCTGCAGGCGGGGATCGCCGCCGAAGAGGACATCCAGCTGCCGCCGCGCGATACCCGCAAGAGCGACAAGGCGGCCGAGAAGGAGCGCCACGATGTGGAGGAGGGCCGGCGCATCCGCAGGGCGCACGAGGAGGACGAGAACGACGATGACGACGCGGATGCGAACGGCGCCGACCCCACCTCGTCCCGCCGGACGGGATGACCGATGCCCGCGCGCGTCGTCAGGTCGCCGGAGCGGCTCGCTCCGGCGCCTTCACCAGCTGACCGGGAGCGCCTTGCCCTCGTCGTAGCCGGCGGCGGACTGGAGGCCGACGCGGGCGCGGCCGTGGAACTCGGCCACGGTCGACGCGCCGGCGTAGGTGAACGACGAGCGCACCCCCGAGGTGATCATGTCGAGCAGGTCCTCGAGGCCCGGGCGGAGCGGGTCGAGGTAGATCTTCGACGACGAGATCCCCTCGGCGAACAGCTCCTTGCGGGCGAGCTCGTAGGGGTCGAGGCGGCCGAACCGCTCGTGGACGGCCTTCGTCGAAGCCATGCCCCACGATTCCTTGTAGGAGCGGCCGGCCCCGTCGACCTGCAGCTCGCCGGGCGCCTCGATGGTGCCGGCGAACCACGAGCCGATCATGACGGATGCCGCGCCCGCCGCGAGCGCCAGCGCCACGTCGCGCGGGTACCGCACGCCGCCGTCCGCCCACACGTGCGCGCCCATGAGTCGCGCGGCCTCGGCGGTCTCGAGGACCGCGGAGAACTGCGGCCGGCCGACGGCCGTCATCATGCGGGTCGTGCACATCGCGCCCGGTCCGACGCCGACCTTGAGGATCGTCGCACCGGCGGTGACGAGGTCGTGCACGCCCTCGGCAGTGACGACGTTGCCGGCGGCGATCGGGATGCCGAGGTCCAGGTCGGCGACCGTGCGCAGCGCGCGCAGCATGCCCTCCTGGTGCCCATGCGCGGTGTCGACGACGAGCACGTCGACCCCCGCCGCCGCGAGCGCTCGAGCCTTCGCGGCGACGTCGCCGTTGATGCCGACTGCGGCGGCGACGATGAGGCGTCCCGATGCGTCGACCGCGGGCCGGTAGAGCGTCGAGCGCAGAGCGCTGCGGCGCGAGAGCGTTCCGACCAGGTGACCGTGGTGCAGGACGCAGACCGTGTCCGCCTCGGCGGCGACGATGACATCGAACGCATGGCGCGCGCTCTCGATGTCCTCGGCGTCGACGGATGCTGCACGCCCGCGTGCGAGGTCGCCCAGGCGCGCGTCGGGCAAGGCCGTGCCGAGTCGCGTGGCCGGCACGATGCCGAGGATGTCGTCGGCGTCCACTCGGCCGGCGGCGGCGTCCGCGACCACGATGCCGTGACCGTCCGTCGCGGGCAGCAGCCTGGCGGCGTCGGCGACCGTCGCGTCGGCCGGCAGGACCAGAGGCGTGTCCCACTCGACCGGCTGCGCCTTGACCCAGCGGATCGCGGCATCCAGCTCTTGCAGCGGCATGTCCTGTGGCAGCACGCCGAGACCGCCGCGGCGAGCCAGGGTGGCCGCAAGGCGTGCACCCGTGACGGAGTTCATGTTGGCCGACACCAACGGCAGCGTGGCCGTCGTGCCGTCGCCGGGCGAGAGGTCGACGTCGAGGCGGCTGGTGATCGCCGAACGCCGCGGGACGAGGAAGACGTCCGAGTAGGTCAGGTCGACGTCGGGTGTTTCGCCGTAGAACTCCATGACCGCCAAGGGTAGTGACAGTTCCTGTGCGGATAATCATGCGGGTTCTTTCAGGAGCCTCACCCCTTCAGGCCGGAACGGCCCACGCAGACTGGGCTAGGCTTAACTGTCGCGTGTGCGGGTTCGCAAGCCCCGCGCGCATCCCAGAACTTCACCGATGAAAGCAGGCGATTCAGCGTGTCGAGCCAGGTGACGGGCGTCGGGGTTTCGAACGAGGGAGAGTTCGGAGCCAACGAGTGGCTCGTCGAGGAACTGTACGAACAGTTCAAAATCGACCGGAACTCCGTCGACAAGGAGTGGTGGCCCATTCTCGAGGCCTACCACCCTGCCGACGGCGCAGCACCGACGGCGCCCCCCGCGCCAGCAGCAGCAGCGGCGCCGGCTGCAGCCGCAGCGCCGGCGGCGGCACCCCCGGCCGCCGCAGCACCGGCAGCACCCGCGCCGGCGGCACCAGCAGCGCCGGCCGCGACATCCGAGCCCCGCCCGGTGACGGCGCCGATTCCGGTGATCGGCGCACAGCCCGTGGCACGCACCACGGCACGGCCCGCAGCCCCGCAGCCCATCCCGGCGCAGGCGCCCAAGTCCCAGCCCTCGTCGGCTGAGGCCGAGGCCGAGGCCGACGTCGTCACGACACTGCGCGGCATGCCGAAGACCCTCGCGGCCAACATGGACGAGTCGCTGACCGTCCCGACCGCGACCAGCGTCCGCACCGTGCCGGCGAAGCTGATGATCGACAACCGCATCGTCATCAACAACCACATGGCGCGCACGCGCGGCGGCAAGGTGAGCTTCACGCACCTCATCGGGTGGGCGATCATCCAGGCGCTCAAGGAGTTCCCCAGCCAGAACGTGTTCTACGCAGAAATCGACGGCAAGCCGTCGGTCGTCGCCCCGGCGCACATCAACCTCGGCATCGCGATCGACCTGCCGCGGCCGGACGGCACCCGCGCGCTGCTCGTGCCGAGCATCAAGCGCGCCGACCGGCTGACGTTCAACGAGTACCTCACGACGTACGAGGACCTCGTCACGCGCGCACGCGGCAACAAGCTGACGGCAGCGGACTTCCAGGGCACCACGATCTCGCTCACCAACCCCGGCGGCATCGGCACCGTCCACTCGGTGCCGCGCCTCATGAAGGGCCAGGGCTGCATCGTCGGCGCCGGCGCGCTCGAGTACCCCGCCGAGTTCCAGGGCGCGAGCGACAAGACGCTCAACGAACTCGCCATCGGCAAGACGATCACGCTCACCAGCACCTACGACCACCGCGTCATCCAGGGTGCGGGCTCGGGCGAGTTCCTCAAGAAGGTGCACGAGCTGCTCATCGGCCAGCGCGGCTTCTACGACGACATCTTCGCGGCGCTGCGCATCCCGTATGCCTCGATCCACTGGGCCGCCGACATCAATGTCGACCTCGCCGAGCGCGTCGACAAGACCGCCCGCGTGCAGGAGCTCATCAACTCCTTCCGCGTGCGCGGCCACCTCATGGCCGACACCGACCCGCTGGAGTACCAGCAGCGCACCCACCCGGATCTCGAGATCGAGAACCACGGGCTCACCTTCTGGGACCTCGACCGCGAGTTCGTCACCAACGGGTTCGGCGGCAAGCGCCAGATGAAGCTCCGCGACATCCTCGGCGTGCTGCGCGACTCGTACTGCCGCACGATCGGCATCGAGTACATGCACATCCAGGACCCCGGGCAGCGCGCGTGGTTCCAGGAGAACGTCGAGATCAAGTACCAGAAACCCGGTCACGACGAGCAGCTGCGGATCCTCGACAAGCTCAACCAGGCCGAGGCATTCGAGACGTTCCTGCAGACGAAGTACGTCGGGCAGAAGCGCTTCAGCCTGGAGGGCGGCGAATCGCTGATCCCCCTCCTCGACGAGATCCTGCAGGGCGCGGCCGAAGCCGGCCTCGACGGCGCCGCGATCGGCATGGCCCACCGCGGTCGCCTCAACGTGCTGACCAACATCGCGGGCAAGACCTACGGCCAGGTCTTCCGCGAGTTCGAGGGCTCCGTCGCCATCGGCTCGAAGAGCGGATCGGGCGACGTCAAGTATCACCTCGGCACCGAGGGCACGTTCGTCGCCGACAACAAGGCCGAGCTGCCGGTGTACCTGGCCGCGAACCCCTCGCACCTCGAGACGGTCGACGGAGTGCTCGAGGGCATCGTCCGTGCGAAGCAGGACCGCAAGCCGATCGGCACGTTCACCTGGCTGCCGATCCTCGTGCACGGCGACGCGGCCTTCTCGGGCCAGGGCGTCGTGGTCGAGACGCTGCAGATGTCGCAGCTGCGGGGCTACCGCACGGGCGGCACGGTGCACGTGGTCGTCAACAACCAGGTCGGCTTCACCACCACGCCCACCGACGCGCGGACCTCGGTCTACGCCACCGATGTCGCCAAGACGATCCAGGCGCCGATCTTCCACGTGAACGGGGACGACCCCGAGGCCGTGACGCGCGTCGCGCAGCTGGCTTTCGCGTACCGCGAGCGCTTCCACCGCGACGTCGTCGTCGATCTGGTCTGCTACCGCCGCCGCGGACACAACGAGGGCGACGACCCCTCGATGACGCAGCCGCTCATGACCAACCTCATCGAGGCGAAGCGCTCGGTCCGCCGGCTGTACACCGAGGCCCTCGTCGGCCGCGGTGACATCACCGAGGAGGAGTACGAGAAGGCGAAGCAGGACTTCCAGAACCGCCTCGAGATCGCTTTCGCCGAGACGCACGCGGCCGAGACCGGGTCGTCACCGGTGGTCGTCCCGGATGCCGCGGCCGAACCCGCGGCCGGGGAGCCTGAGACCACCGGGGTCGCGCGCGAGATGATCAGCCTGATCGGCGAGACCTTCGTGAACAAGCCCGGCGGCTTCACGGTGCACAACAAGCTGCAGCAGCTGCTCGACAAGCGCCTGGACATGAGCCGGAACGGCTCGATCGACTGGGGTTTCGGGGAGCTGCTGGCGTTCGGCTCGCTGCTGCTCGAGAAGACCAACGTCCGCCTCGCCGGCCAGGACTCCCGTCGTGGCACTTTCGTGCAGCGCCACGCGGTGCTGCACGACCGTGCCAACGGCCAGGAGTGGATTCCGCTGACGAACCTCAGCGAGGACCAGGGCCGCTTCTATGTCTACGACTCGCTGCTCAGCGAGTACGCGGCGATGGCGTTCGAATACGGCTACTCGGTCGAGCGCGCGGACTCGCTGGTGCTGTGGGAGGCGCAGTTCGGCGACTTCGGCAATGGCGCGCAGTCGGTCGTCGACGAGTTCATCTCGTCAGCCGAGCAGAAGTGGGGCCAGCAGTCGAGCGTGGTGCTGCTCCTGCCCCACGGCTACGAAGGCCAGGGTCCGGACCACTCGTCAGCCCGCATCGAGCGCTATCTGCAGATGTGCGCGCAGGACAACATGACCGTCGCGCGCCCGTCGACGCCGGCGTCGTATTTCCACCTCCTGCGCCGCCAGGCGTACGCGCGCCCGCGCCGCCCGCTCATCGTCTTCACGCCGAAGGCGATGCTGCGCCTGCGCGGCGCGACCAGCCCGGTCGAGGACTTCCTCAACGGCAGGTTCGAGCCGGTGCTAGACGACGATCGCGTGACCGACAAATCCGCTGTCAAGCGCGTGCTGCTGCACGCCGGCAAGATCCACTGGGATCTGCGCGCCGAGCTCGACAAGAACCCGAACCCGGCGATCGCGCTGGTGCGGCTGGAGCAGTACTACCCCGCCCCGGTCGACGAGCTCAACGCCGTCATCGACTCGTACCCGAACGCCGAACTGGTGTGGGTGCAGGACGAGCCCGAGAACCAGGGCGCCTGGCCGTTCATCGCGCTGGAGGTCGTGAAGCATCTGCGCGGTCGCACCATCAGCCGCGTGTCGCGTGCCTCCGCGGCATCCACCGCCACCGGCTCGCCGAAGGTGCACGCCGCCGAGCAGGCCGCCATCATGCAGCAGGCGCTCACCGTCTAGGCGACGCGTCTCACCGGTCCGGCCCCGGACGCCCCTCTCCGTAGGCGTGTCCGGGGCCGGTGCCGTCACACGGGCGCCGCCGTCGTGCCCACTCGAGGAGATCGTCGCCCGTCCTCAGATGAGGAGATGGAGCCGAGATGCGGACCCTCACCGGCGCGCCGCCCCTCATCTCCGCTCAGGTCCTCAGTTGAGGACCGCGCCGCGACGGGCCGCTCACTCCTCGAGCGGCTCCACGCCGGCGCGATCGAATGCGGCGGCCGCGGCATCCGTCGACGCCTCGCCGTCGGTCGGGACCAGGCCGAGACGCGTGCGACGGTCGATCAGATCGGCGATGCTCAGTGCGCCCTCGACGGCGACGCCCCACTGGAGCTCCTGCGCCGTCACACCGCAGGCGCCGCCGGGACCGCCGGGCAGCGACGCCGCATACGGCGCCTCGGCGCCGAACCGGCGCACGAGGCGGCCGGGAGCCGTGATCTCGCCCAGTCGGCGCCGGGGCCACGCCCCCACGAGCGGGATCGAGCGCGTCGGCGAGGGGCGCGAGGGCAGGCCCGGATCGCGGCGGATCACGGCGTCCACGGCATCTTCCGCCATGCGTCGGTAGGTGGTGAGCTTGCCGCCGACGATGCTGAGCACGCCCGACGTCGACTCGATGATCGCGTGACGGCGCGAAAGATCGCTGGTGTCGTCGTCGTCCGCACCCGCCAGCAGCGGACGCAGGCCGGCGAACGTCGCGAGCACGTCCCCGTGGTCGAGCGGATCGGCGAGGACTGTGTTCACGGTGCCCAGGAGTGTGTCGATCTCCGCCTCGGTCGCGTGCGCCACCTGCGGGATCGGCCCGTCGGCGGGCACGTCGGTGAGGCCGATGTAGGTGCGTCCGTGCGGGGCGGGCAGTGTGAACACGAAGCGACTCGTCGACCCGGGGACCGGCACCGTGAGAGAGACGTCCGAGCCGCCGAGCCGCGCGGTCGACACCACGAGGTGGGTGCCGCGGCTGGGCCGCAGCCGCACCTCGGGGTCGAGGTCCCCCGCCCACACGCCGGTCGCGCTCACGACAGCACGAGCACGGACGTCGACGACCGCGCCGGTCACCCGGTCGCGCAGCGTCGCCGCGCGACCGGTGACCGAGACCGCCTCGACGCGGGTGAGGACGGATGCCCCGTGCCCGGCGGCCGTCCGCGCGACGGCGACGACGAGCCGGGCGTCGTCGAGGAGCTGGCCGTCCCAGCCGCGCACACCGCCGCGCAGATCGTCGGCGCGCACCGCGGGGGCCAGTCGCAGCGTCTCGTCGCGGCTGATCGCGCCGGGGCCCGGCAGGAGGGCGCCCGGCGTTCCGACGGCCCGTCGCAGGCCGTCCCCCAGTTCGTAGCCGAGGCCGATGTAGGCGCCGCGTGCGAGGTGGCCCCGCCCGTGCAGCGGTACGACCTGCGCCAACGCGCGCGTGAGGTGCGGTGCGGTGCGGGTGAGGAGGATGTGCCGCTCGAGGGCGCTCTCGCGCGCGATGCCGACCTGCCCCGACGCGAGATAGCGCAGGCCCCCGTGCACGAGCTTGGAGCTGAAGCGGCTCGTGCCGTGCGCGAGGTCGTGCCGTTCCACCAGGACGGTGCGCAGGCCGCGGCCTGCGGCATCCAACGCGATCCCCACCCCGGTGATGCCGCCGCCGATCACGAGCAGATCGATCTCCCGCTCGTCGGCAAGCGCCTCGAGCTCTCGCGCGCGCCGGGACGCGGTGAGGGCCGAGGAGAAGGGCGTGCGCCCGACGATGCGCCCGGTCATCGCTCGGGGTGCAACATAGTGAGTATCAAACACAATGTCTCAGGTACGTAATGCATGTCACCCGCCATCGCCTCACGCCACCTCGACCTCGGACCCGAGATACCCCCGCAGCGCGTGCGCGAGCTCGGTGCGCCATGCGCGCTCGGGCAGCCACTCGGCCACGAGCGGTGCGGACTGCACCGCGGATTGCGCGATCAGCAGCACCATCGCGGCGAGCTGATCCGGGTCTCCTGATCGCACGAACCCCGCCCGCTGCCCCGCCGCGATCCGGCGCGCGGTCTCGGCGTGGATGGCGCGCTGGCTCGTTCCGAGCCGGTCGAGGATGTAGTGCGCGAAGAGCTCGGGATCCGTGTCCCGCAGCCGATCGACCAGCGGCAGCCGGCGCACGCGGTCGGCGGTCTCGACGAGAAGGCCCGCGAGCTCGTCGAGGTCGCCGCACTCCCCCTGCTCCGCGGGCAGCGCCGCCACCAGCTCACGCGTGACGAGGGCGGCGAACACCGCCTGCGC
>NZ_MWLP01000010.1:0-75649 GCF_010634885.1 Microbacterium sp. B35-04
GGATGCCGCGGCCCCCGGCGCGGAGCCGGCAGCGGGAGGCGCGGGCGCCTCGTCGCCCGCAGGCGCCGGGACGCGGCATCCGTCGTACTGGGGTGCCGCGTGGACGACCGCCGCCGCGTTCCTCGCCTACGTCGGAGGGGTGTGGTTCGCCGCCGTCTTCACCGGCGCGGACCTCGGCGTGGCGACGGCTGTCGCCGGACGCCTGGCGACCTCGTGGTTCGGCCTGGCCGTCGCGGCGGCTGCGTTCGTGTCGGCGTGGAGCGGGATCGCGCTCGTGCGCACGCGCGCACACCGTCCGCGGTGGCCCTGGGAAGACGAGTTCGACGAGTGATCGGCGCGCCGGGGCCGCGGAAATCCGCGCTGATCCGGGCGTGAACGGATGCCGGGTACTAGCGTTGAGCGGGTGGAGCGGTCGCTCGAGACCCAAGTCAGCCAGGCGGTGGACGCCTGGCTCGCGTGGTTGCCGCGATGGGAGCCTGCGACGCACCGCGGCCGGACCGCTCCGTGCCGCCGCTGCTTCGGGTCGCCGGTGCTGTCGGCTGCCGGTCTCGGAGCCGACGTCCCGCACGGCGTGCAGCACGGCCTCTCGACCCGGATCAAGACGATCGTCGACCGCTCCGTGGCCGAGTACACGGCGCTGAACCTGCCGATGCTGCAGGGCGAGCTCGATCAGCAGGCGGCCCGCAACCGCGCGCGCAGCTATCGACCCGGCGAAGGGCTCGACCCCGAGTTCGAAGGGCTGCCGCTGGATCCCGACCCGGTGCCGGGCGCGCCCTTCCTCTTCACGATCGCCGGACTCGCCGAAGAGGCCGACGCACACGTCCCGGCGCTGCCGCCGCTCACCGACGAGGCGAAGGCGGCGCTCCGGCAGGAGGTCGGCCTCGCGGACGATTACGCCAACATGGTCGGGCGCGAGGTGTGCACGATCCTGCTGCACCACCGGCTGCGCATCCAGGCCGCGGTCAGCGAGTTCGTCGAGCCGCAGATCGAGGCCATGCTCGCCGACCTCACCAAGTCGCTCGACGCACCTTTCGACCCGCACGACCCCGGCGACGCCCCCCGCCTGGAGTGAGCCCGGCCCCGAGGTCGCCCCGCGCGCTTCTGGCCCCGTAAGCCCGGTCCGTGAGGCCCGGGTCCGTGTGTCCGGTCCGTGTGTCCGGTGCGAGCGCTCGCGTGCGAAAAGTCGGGTCGGTGACGGCGGCGCGCCGGTGACGGATGCCTCGGCCCGGCGTGTCAGCTGACGGACCCGACTTTCGGCACACCAGCTTTCGAGTCCGGCAGGACTTGCCTGGCCGCGGCGTATTCCACAGACCGGTTAGCGGCGCGTGCTCGGAAGTGGTTTTGTTAGCATGGCCAGGTTTGTTGCCGCCAGCGCGGCACGGGTCGTGTCAAGGTAGCGGACTGCGGGGGAGGTGTGGTGGCCACACGACTTCCCTCGGCGCCCCCGATCCTTCCCGGGCTGGCCTATATCCGCCCGCTCGGCTCCGGCGGATTCGCCGACGTCTTCCTGTACGAGCAGGACATGCCCCGCCGCAACGTCGCGGTCAAGGTCATGCCGAGCGACGTGCGTGACCCCGAGCTGCGGCGCATGTTCAACGCCGAGGCCGACGTGCTGGCGCACCTGTCGGCCCACCCCTCGATCGTGACGGTCTACCAGGCGAGCATCTCCGCCGATGGGCGCCCCTACATCGTGATGGAGTACTGCCCGGGATCGCTCGCGCAGCGCTACCGGGTGGAGCGCATCCCCGTCGAGGAGGTGCTCGCGATCGGCGTGCGCATGTCGAGCGCACTCGAGTCGGCGCATCGCGCCGGGCTCATCCACCGCGACGTCAAGCCCAGCAACATCCTCATCACGACCTTCGGCACTCCGGTGCTCGCCGACTTCGGCATCTCGGCCTCGCTGCAGCGCAAGAGCGGCGGGGAGGTGCTCGCGATGTCGATCCCGTGGAGCTCGCCGGAAGTCGTCGCCGAGCAGACCAGCGGCACGGTCACGAGCGAGGTGTGGAGCCTCGGAGCGACCGTGTACTCGCTGCTCGCGGGCCACAGTCCGTTCGAGCGGCGCGAGCGCGGCCAGAACACCAAGGACCTGCTGCGGCGGCGCATCGCCCGTGCCACGTACGTCGAGATCCCGCGCCCCGACGTCCCCGCCGCGCTGCAGAGCGTGCTCGCGACCGCGATGAGCCGCGACCCCGGTCGCCGGTACGACTCCGCCCGTGCGTTCGGCGAGGCGCTGCGCGAGGTGCAGGCGGGGCTCGGCCTGTCGCCGACGCCGCTCGAGATCCCCGACGCGGAGTGGTCCCCGGCATCCGGGCCCGTCGACTTCGGCGACTCGGCGCTGCGCGGCCCCGCGCGTTCGCACATCGAGCGCGACCTCACCCGCAAGGCGCGCGCCGGCAGCGGGGTCGCAGCGCTCGCGCGCGACGAGGACACCGAGATCTCGGCGCCCGCACGGCGCGGACGCGGCGCCGTGCCCTGGGTCGTCGGAATCGGCGCCGGAGTCGTCGTGGGCGCCGGCGCGGTCGTCGTGACCCTCCTTGCCGCGGGGGTTCTCTGATGGCCCGCGGCACCGGGCCGTCGCTGCGCAGCACGACGCCGGTGCGTCGCGGCACGATCGTGGGCTTCATCGCCGCCGGGGCGGTCGTGGCCGCGGTCGTCGGGCTCAGCATCGTGTGGCCCGGGCTCGACGCGCAGGAGACGCCCGACGTCGACACCGCGGTGTGGGCGCTGCAGACCGGCGACGGCCGCCGCTACGCGCGGGTCAACACGTCGGTGGGTGAGCTCGACACCGTCCGCAGCATCAGCAATCCCGACCAGGTCGTGCAGACGGGGGATGCCGCGTACTTGTTCAGCGACAGCTTCAGCACGCTCACGCGCATCGACGCGGCGATGCCCGCCGACCTCGACGAAGAGGCGCTGCAGGAGTCGCAGAGGACGCCGCCCGGCACGACCGAGGTGGTGACGGCGGGGGACTACGTCGCGTATCTGACCGATTCGGGCGCCGTCTTCGCGGGGCGCCTGTCGAGCGGCTCGTCGACGCAGCTCGACCCGTTCCGCACCGATGACGACGACACCCCGCAGTACACCGCCGACGCGATCGCGGTCGACGACCGCGGCATGCTGTTCGCCTACTCGCGCGACGACGGCTCGGTGCTGCGCTACCACGTCGGTGATGGCGAGGTCCGCGCCCGCGACGCGCTCGACGACGATGGGCTGGCCGTGCCGGCCATCACGGCCGCGGGCGACACGTGGGCCGTCGTCGACACGGAGGACGGCGACGTGTGGCTGCGGGGGCAGGATGCCGCGGCCCGCGCGCCGATCGCCGGCACCATCGTGGTCGGCGCACCGGCTGCCCGCGGCACCGATGTCTACCTCGCCGACGACACCAGCCTTGTGCGGGTGCCGGCCGACGGCTCGGACATGACGACCGAGGTCGGGGGCGGGAACGGGCCGGTGCTCGGCACCCCCGCGCAGCCGATCACGCACGACGGCGAGACGTACGCCGCCTGGTTGGGCACCGGCGACGCCGGCGGGCAGCTGTGGCGCTCGGGCGGCGGGGAAGTGGTGCTCGACTACGGCGCCGAGTCGCTGGCCGACGACGTCCGCCCGGTGTTCGTCGCGAGCGACTCCGCCGTGATCCTCAACGACACGCGTTCCGGGTGGGCGTGGTCGGTGCCGGACGGCGCGCTCATCACGTCGAGCCAGGACTGGAGCCTCGACGACCGCACCGACCCCGACGCGGTGCCGAGCGGGGAGCAGCTGCAGGTCATGCTCGACCCGAAGCCGCCCATCGCCGAGCCGGACGCCTTCGGCGTGCGCGCCGGCGCGCTCGTCTCGCTGCCGGTGCTCATGAACGACCACGACCCCAACGAGGACGTGCTCACCATCGACCCGAAGTCGGTCACGGGACTCGATCCGGCCTTCGGCACCGTGACGGTGACCGACGCCGACCAGCGGCTCGCGGTGCGTGTGCAGCCCGGTGTGACGGGCTCCGCCACCTTCTCGTACGCGGTCGCCGACGGCACGGCCGAGAACGGCCTCATGTCGGAGGCGACGACGGTCACCCTGACCGTGGCGGATGCCGCGGCCCGATCAGCGCCGGAATGGTGCGGGGTCGAGCGGTGCCTGGTGCAATGGCCTCAGCCCGAGGTCGCGCGCGGCGGCACGGTGACGGTGCCGGTGCTCCCGGGCTGGGTCGATCCGGAGGGCGACCCGCTGCTGCTGCTCTCGGTCGAGAACGTGACGGGGCCCGGAAGCGTCGCGGCGACGCCCGGCGGCGACGTCGTCTACCAGCACAGCGATGCCGGCGACGGCGGGGAGGAGCTCATCGAGCTCGCCGTGACCGTCGCCGACACGCAGGGACAGACGGCCGTGAAGCCGCTGATCGTGAAGGTGTCGCCGCAGCCGCAGCTGGCCGCGCAGTCGTTCGCCGTCACGGACACGGTCGCGTCGGGCATCACCGTCGACGTGGCCGACCATGTCACCGGCACCGCGGGCACGCTGTCGCTGGCCTCGGTGCGCGTGCTCGATGACGCCGCCGCCACGGCGACCGTGGCCGGCGGCTCGACCTCGTTCGACTTCACGGCCCAGCAGCCCGGCACGTTCCGCGTCGACTTCACGGTGTCCGACGGCGTCAGCGAGGCGACCGGCACCGCGCGCATCACCCTGCTGCCCGCCGATGCACCGGCGCAGCTCGCGACCTCGCCGGTGGTCGCGTTCGTGCACCCTCAGCAGGACGCCACGCTGGAGGTCTTCGACGCGGTGTCGAACCCGACGCGGCGTGTGCTGCTGCTGAGCGATGTCGCCGCGCGCGCGGACGACGGCGCCACGCTCTCGGTCGACGCGGTCGGGCAGAACCACCTCCGGGTCTCGGGAACGACCGCGGACGGCGCCGCCGGCCGGCTGGGCACCGTCTCGTACGTGGTGAGCGACGGCACCGAGGATGCCGGCGCGAGCGTCCAGGGCGAGGCGACGGTGTACCTGCTCCCGCCTGCGCCGGAGCTGGCGCCGATCGCCGTCCACGACACCGTCGTGGTGCGCGCGGGCGCGCAGATCGACATCCCGGTGCTCGCCAACGACATCGCCCCGTCGGGCGGCTTGCCCACGCTCAACCCGGCCTCGGTGCGGTCGTCCTCCGACGACGCGCTGGCCTTCGCGTCGGGCGACCTGCTGCGCTACCTCGCGCCCGAGGAGCCCGGCGACTACGGCATCGAGTACTCGGTCTTCACCACCGGCGCGCCGGCGCTCGCCGACACGGCGGAGGTCCGGGTGCAGGTGATCGACGCCGACGCCAACCGCGCTCCGACGGCCGACACGCTGGAGGGCCGGGTGCTGAGCGGACAGTCCGCGCTCATCGACTTCGACGGCTTCGGCATGGATCCCGACGGCGATGTCGTGACCCTGGACCGCATCGTCGCCCAGCCCGAGCGGGGTGCCGCGACGGTCACCGCGGACGGGGCGTCGATCATGTACACGAGCGTGCCGGGGGACAGTGGGCAGGTGTCGTTCCGCTACCGCGTCGTGGACGCGTTCGGCGAGACCGCCGAGGGCACGGTGCGGGTCGGCGTGCTCGACACCGAGGCCAACCCGAGTCCGGTCACCTTCACCGACTACGTGCAGGTGCAGGCCGGCGACGGCAACGCCGTCCGCGTCAGTCCGCTCTCGAACGACGTCGACCCGACCATGGGCGAGCTGCGCGTCACCGACATCCGTCCCGACGTGCCGGCGACCCTCGTCGACGGCAGCGATAACCCCGAGTACGCGCGCCTGCGCGAGCAGATCGTCGACGTCGACGACGCGACGGTGCGGATCGCGGCCGGCGACGAACCGGCGACGATGTCGTTCCTCTACGACGTGGAGTCGTCGTCGGGCAACACGGGGCGCGGCCTCATCGTGGTCCGCGTGGTGCGCGAGAGCGTGCCCGACTACCCGGTCGTCGCCGACACCGCCCTGACCGTCGAGAGCCGCGAGGACTTCCCCCGCGGCGTCGACGTGATGGCCGGAAAGGTCGCGTGGTCGGGCGGCGACGTCGACGACCTCGAGCTCTCGCTGTGGGGCGATCCCGCGGGGGTGTCGGTGCAGGGCTCGCGCCTCCGCGGCGCGCTGCCCGCCACCACCCGGCTCATCCCGTTCGCCGTGACCGGCGACGGCGCGTCGGGCGAGGTGACCTCGTACGGGTTCCTGCGCGTGCCGGGTGACGACGACCTGGCGCTGACGCTCCGCGCGGGTGCGGCATCCCCCGAGGTCGCCGAGCTCGAATCGACGACGTTCGACATGGCGAGCCTGGTGGCGCGGCCACGGGGCACGTCGATCGAGATCGGCGACGAGGTGCGCGCCTCGGGCGCCCGCGGCGAGGCGGCCTGCGCCGTCGAGTCCGGTGCGGTCGTGCGCTACGACGCGGGTGCGGGTGCGCCGTGGGTGGACGCCTGCCAGGTGCCGGTGAGGCTGGCGGGCGACGAGGAGTGGACGTTCCTCTCGGTGCCGATCGTCGTGCAGCCGCGTGATCCGCAGCCCGAGCTGCGACCCGGCTCGATCACGGTCGGACCCGGCGAGACCGCGACGTTCGACCTGAAGAACATGACCACCTGGCAGCTGCGCGAGGACTGGGACGGCATCGTCTATGCGACCGAGCACGCGGGCACCGCGTTCCAGGTGACGCAGGACGGCTCCAGCCTGACGGTGACGGGCGCCGACCGTGCCGTTCCCGGCTCGGAGGAGGTGGTGCTGGTGTCGGTCACCAGCCACCCCTCGGTGACGCCGGCGCGCCTCATCCTCCGCGTCGGCGCCGCGCCCTCGACGCTGCCGCAGGGCGGCTCGGTCGTCCAGCAGTGCTCGCAGGCGGCGGGATCGTCGTGCACCATCCCGGTGATCGGCGCAGGCGGCGAGGTCAATCCGCTGCCGCGTACCCCGCTCGAGGTGGCCGACGTGCGGTCGACCGGGGCCTGCGCAGGCGTGGGCTTCCAGGTCGCCTCGGCGACGTCGATCACGGCCACATGGACGACGGATGCCCCGGGGGCGACGTGCACCGCCACGTTCTCGGTCCGGGATGCCCAGGGCCGGGTCACGAACGCCGAGCGCGACGGCCGCGTGATGCTGGATCTGCTGGGTTACCCGAAGCCGCCGGCGAGTATCACCCAGACGGCATATGCCGACGGCAGCGTCACGCTGCGGGTCGACCCGGGGGAGGCGCGCCTGGCGTATCCGGCGCTCTCGGGGTTCGTCATCCGTTCCGGCGGCCAGGAGGTCGCCCGCTGCGGCGCCGACGGCGTCTGCCCGACGATCGCCGCCCCGAACGGCGAGCAGCGTACCTACGAGGCGTGGGCGGTGAACGGCGTGGGCGAGTCGAAGGGCAGCGTCCGCACGACGGCCTGGGCGTATGACGCGCCGCTCGCACCGACGAGCGTCACGGCGGCGCCCGTGGTCACCGGCGACGGCGCCGGCGGCATCGTGTCGCTCGTCATCGACGGCATCGAGACGGGCGAGACCGGAAGCCTCGAGATCTCGAGCCCCGCGGGTGAGGTGGTGCGGGTGCCGGTGAACGGCAACCAGACGCGCGTCGAGGTGCCGGGGTACCGCGTCGGCAGCAACACCGCCTCGCTGGTCACCGTGACGCCGTACTCGCGGTTCGAGCTGCCGCCCGGGCTCGGCGGCAGTGCCTCCGGCGCCTCCGCGACGGTGCAGGCGAACGGCGTCGGCAGCCCGTTGTCGCCGCAGCTGACGCTCAGCTCGGTGTCGAACGGCGACGAGACGGCGACGATCACCGCGAACGCCTCGGCCGTGCTCAACGGCGACGGGTCGAGCCTGCGCTACGGCATCGTGCGCGACGGTGAGCGCTGCACGGTGGCTGCGACCGGCTCGACCGCGACGTTCTCGGTGGCGGACGGCGATGAGTACACGTACCGCGTGTGCGTCGAGTCGTACGTGGACGACAGGTCTTACGGGCGGGCCGAGACGTCGGCCAGCGTGCGCGCGCAGCAGTCCGGCAGGGCACCGCAGGGCTGGACGTTCGCGGTCGACGCCACCCCGAACGTGAACGGACAGCGCGCCGACTGGATCATCCGGGCCGAGCCCACCACCACCGAGAGGATCCCCAACCGCAACCACCCCGAGTTCTCGGGTTGGAACGGCTCGACGTCGGTGGTCGGCCAGAGCCCCGGCATCCAGGTCCGTTACGTCCACGACTGGTGGGGGACCGCCACGGGCTGGGCGACGGTGACGCCGCGCGCCGGCAGCGCGCCGTACCAGGTGCAGGCGACGTGGGAGGTCACCTCGTGCGTCGGCGGGAGCGACCTGGCCTATCGCGGCCGCTCGTCCAACGCGCCGGACGGCTCGTCCGCCGCGTTCACGTTCGGCAACGCCGGGCTGCGCTACTTCAACGACCAGGAGAGGCTGCTGACCTCCGAGCCGGGGACGTGGACCGTGCCGATCGGCGCGGTGCGGGTCGAGGGGATCGCCGTCTCGGTCAACTGGGACGCCCAGGGCTGGGGACTCGCGCCCGTGAGCACGACCTTCAAGGCCGACTGCCAGCCGAACAACGGCAACCCCCCACCCGGCCCGACGCCCTGACCGCCGGCATCCACCGCTCATCACGACCATCCCCCGCCACAGAGGACGAGACACGACATGACGATCACGCAGGAGCAGGCCGACTGGTTCGCGCAGACGTTCGGGCAGATCGCCGACAACGTCGAGCGTGCCGTGCTGGGCAAGCGCCACGTCGTCGAACTCGTGCTCACCGCGATGCTGAGCGACGGGCACGTGCTGCTCGAGGATGTGCCGGGAACCGGCAAGACCTCCCTCGCGCGGGCGATGGGGCAGTCCGTGCAGGGCGCGAACACGCGTATTCAATTCACCCCCGACCTCCTGCCGAGCGACATCACCGGACTCAGCGTGTACGACCAGAAGGAGGGGGTGTTCGAGTTCCACGCCGGCCCCATCTTCGCCAACATCGTGCTCGCCGACGAGATCAACCGGGCGAGCCCCAAGACGCAGTCGGCGCTGCTCGAGGTGATGGAGGAGGGCCGCGTCACGATCGACGGCGTCTCGCGTGAGGCCGGCGTGCCGTTCCTCGTGCTCGCGACCCAGAACCCCGTCGAGCAGGCCGGCACCTACCGCCTGCCCGAGGCCCAGCTGGACCGCTTCATGATGCGCACCTCTCTCGGGTACCCCGATCACGCCGCGACCGTCCGCATCCTCGACGGCGCAGCCATCGCGACGGCGGACCTCACGCCGATCATCACGCCGCAGGCCCTCGTCGGCATGGCCGATCTCGCGGCCCAGGTGTATGTCGACGCCCTCGTGCTCGACTACATCGCACGGCTGGTGGACGGCACGCGCACCGCCGACGAGGTGCGCCTGGGCGTCAGCATCCGCGGCGCGCTCGCGCTCACCCGCGCCGCGCGCACCCGCGCCGCCTCGCAGGGGCGCACCTATGCCACGCCCGACGACGTCAAGACGCTCGCGGTGCCCGTGCTCTCGCACCGGCTGATCCTGCACCCCGAGGCCGAGTTCGACGGCGTGACGCAGGAGACCGTGGTCGGCCAGGTGCTGCTGGACGTGGCTCCGCCCTCGAGACGCGAAGCGGTATGAGCGCCGACCGTCCGGGCGGTACCTCAGGGTCTGGTGAGCGCCGGCGCGGCGGCACCGGCACCCTGGATGCGCGCATCACCCGCACCGTCTCGTCCACCGCGACGGAGGGCCGCACCCACCTGACCTCCACCGCCACGGGCTCCGCGACAAGTGTGGCGCCGCGCCGCGGGCGCGCGTTCGTGCGCGCGGCCGTGTGGGGGACGGGCGCGTGGCGGGCAGCCTCCACCGCCATCGGGGCTGCCGCCGTCTGGTCGGCGCGTACGATCCGGCCCGCAGGCGCCCTCGCCGCGGTGGCGGGGACGGCGGGTCTCGTCCTGGGCATCGCCTTCGGCTGGGTGGAGTTCATGGTCGCGGGCGCGGCATCCGTCCTCCTCCTGATCGCCGCCGTGCCGTTCCTCTTCGGCGCCCGCGCCTACGACGTCGACCTCACGCTCACCCACGAGCGCATCGTCGCCGGCGACGGCGTGAGCGGGCGCATCGTGGTGCGGAACGAGAGTCACCGCGTCGCCCTGCCGGGACGCATCGACGTCGCGGTGGGTGCGGGGCTGGTGGAGTTCGGGGTGCCGCTGCTGCGCCCGGGGCACACCGTCGAGCAGCCGCTCGACATCCCGGGCCTCCGCCGCGGCATCGTGACGGTCGGGCCGGCGACCACCGTCCGCAGCGACCCGGTCGGGCTGCTGCGCCGCGAGCACTCCTTCGCCGACGTGCACGACCTCTACGTCCACCCCCGCACGACCGCGCTGCCGTCGACGAGCGCGGGGCTGATCCGCGACCTCGAGGGCGCCCCGACGCGGCGGCTCGTCGACGCCGACATGTCGTTCCACGCCATCCGCGAGTACGTGCCGGGCGACTCGCGCCGGCAGATCCACTGGCGCTCGACGGCCAAGACCGGGCGCCTCATGGTGCGCCAGTACGAGGAGTCGCGGCGCTCGCGCATGGCGGTGGTGCTCGCGGTGGCCGAGGGCGAGTACGCGGATGCCGACGAGTTCGAGCTCGCCGTGTCCTGTGCCGCCTCGCTCGGCCTGCGCGCGGTGCACGACGCCCGCGACGTGCAGATCGTCACCGGCTCGGAGATCCCTCGGGTGGTGCGCGGGCGGCTCCGCGCCATCCGCCGCATCCCGGCCGCGGCGCCCCGCCCCATGCTCGACGGGTTCAGCGGCATCGACCTGATCGAGAGCACCATGCCGGTGGGGGAGGTGTGCCGGCTCACCGCCGAGTCGGGCGAGCGCCTGTCGATCGCCTTCGTGGTCGTGGGCTCGCGGGTGCCGCTCAGCCGACTTCAGCAGGCGGCGCTGGCGTTCTCGGCCGACACGGCGGTCGTCGGCCTCATCTGCGACGAGCGCGCCCACCCGCGGATGCAGCAGTTGTCGGGCATGACGGTGCTCACCGTCGGCACCCTGGACGACCTCGCCGGTCTCCTCCTGCGGGGAGCGACGTCGTGAGCGGGCCGATCGACGTGCCGGTGAGCGCGGCGGCCGCCCCGCGCACCGTCGCCGAAGCCCCCGCGCCGCGGCTGGTGCCGCGCATCTGGGTGGGATTCGCGTTCGCGGTGCTGATCGCAGCCGTCGCCGCGGTCGCCGCCTGGCCCATCTACCGCTCTGGTGCCTTCGCGCTCCTGGTCGCCGTCGGAACCCTCGTGGGCGGCGGGATCGCGGCGGTGGCGTGGTGGCGGCGGTGGAGCGGCTGGGTCGTCGCGGCTGCGCTCGCCGCGGCCGTGTTCCTGCTCGGTGTGCCGCTGGCGGTCCCCTCGCGCCTCGGCGCGCCCGACGACCTTCTCCGGGGGCTGGGCGAGGTCGCGACCGGGCTCGTGCTGGGGTGGAAGGACCTCGTCACCGTCGAGCTGCCCGTCGGCTCGTATCGCAACCTGCTGGTGCCCGCACTCGTCGTCTTCCTCGTCGGCACGTGCCTGGTGCTGCTGCTGGCCTGGCGCGACGACCGGGCTGCCTACGCCGCGGTCCCCGTGGCGCTCGGCATGGTGACCTTCGGCCTGTTCTTCGGACGCACCACGGTGAGCGCGCCGCTGCAGCTCGGCCCCGTCACGCTGTACGCCCCCGCAGAGACGGCTGTCGGCATCGCCGGTCTCACGACCTGCCTGCTGTGGCTCGCGTGGCGCACGCACGACGAGCGGGTCCGCGCGCTGCAGCGCGCGGCGGCCTCCAGCGGCGTGCGCATCTCGCGCCGCCCCACCGGCGCCGACCGCCGTCGCACGGCGCTCGGCGCCGGCATGGTCGCGGGTGCGCTGGTGCTCGCAGTGGCGGTGGTGCCGTTCGCCGCCCGCGGCGCCGAGCGCGACGTGCTGCGCTCGGCGGTGGGCCCCGACATCGACCTGTCGGCCGAGGTGAGTCCGCTGGCGCAGTACCGTGCGCTGTTCACCGACGACCGCGCCGACGAGGTCCTGTTCACGGTGGAGCCCGTGGCCGAGGGATCTGCGGGCGCGCTGCCCGAGCGCGTCCGGATCGCCACCCTCGACGCGTACGACGGGCAGGTCTACCGCTCGGGCGGCGAGGGCGCCGTCGACGCGGGGCGGTTCGTGCGCGTGCCGTCGGCGCTCGACGCCGGTGAGGGCGAGGTCGTCGAGGCGCGCGTCGAGATCGACGCGTGGGACGGGATCTGGATGCCGACAGCCGGCCGGCTTTCTGCCATCCAGTTCGCCGGCGACAGGTCGGCGTCGCTCGCCGATCGGTTCTATTACAACGCCGCCGCGTCGGCCGGCGTGCAGACCGCCGGGGGAGGCCTCGAGGCGGGCGACAGCTACGTCGTGCGCGGGGTCGAGCCGCCGACCGCGGACCT
The DNA here is from genome assembly GCF_010634885.1 of Microbacterium sp. B35-04. Lineage (NCBI taxonomy): Bacteria > Bacillati > Actinomycetota > Actinomycetes > Micrococcales > Microbacteriaceae > Microbacterium > Microbacterium sp. B35-04. The sequence goes on from NZ_MWLP01000010.1 coordinate 12,376, forward strand.
CGCCGAGCTCGAGGCGCCCGGCAGCCCGGGGGGTGTCGCCGCGCCCGACAACCTGCGGGCGTGGATGGACGAGCATGTGACGGGCTCCGGCGGCGCCGCCCTCGCGGGCCTGGTCTCGCTGCTCCGGGAGCGCGGCTATCTCAGCCACGGCCTGTCCCGCGGCGACCAGGTGCCGGCATGGGCCGCCGCGCTCCCCGACTACACGTTCCAGCCGAGCGCCTCGGGGCATTCGCTGGCTCGGGTCGACACCATGTACGCCCGCCTGCTCGAGCGAGAGACCGACCAGCAAGGCACGGGGCCCCGCAGTTTCGTCGCGGCGATCGGCGACGACGAGCAGTTCGCGGTCGCGGTGGCGCTCATGGCGCGAGAGCTCGGCTTCCCGTCGCGCGTCGTGCTCGGCGCCCGGCTGACGTCGGCCGAGCCGGGGCTCGCCACATGCGACGACGGAGCGTGCGGGGCGCAGGACCTGACCGCGTGGACCGAGGTGCAGTCGGCCGGCGGGCAGTGGGTCGCCGTCGACGTGACGCCCCAGTACGCCGTGTCGCCGAGCCTGGACGTGACCGAGCAGCGCGATCCCGAGAACGTGACCGAGGTGCGCCCGGACGCCGTGGAGGAGGTCGTGCCGCCGGACCCCGCGCAGGAGGACTCCGGCGAGGAGCGCACCCCCGAGGACGGCTCCGGCCTCGACCTCGCGTGGCTCTGGCCGACGTTGCGGATCGCCGGCATCGCGCTGCTCGTGCTGGCCCTGGCGTTCGGTCCCTTCCTCATCGTGATCGGAACCAAGGCCGCCCGCCGCCGCTCCCGCCGACGCGCCGGGGCCCCCTCCGCCCGGATCGCCGGCGGCTGGGACGAATACGTCGACGCCGCCGTCGACACGGGGCGCACGGCATCCCGCGCGCTCACCCGCACCGAGCTGGCCGCCGCGTTCGCGACCCCCGCCGGCGACGAGCTCGCGCACACCGCCGACCGTGCGGTGTTCTCGCGCGCCGAGCTGTCGGCCGACGAAGCCCGGCGGTACTGGGACGCCGTCGACGCGGAGCGGCGGACGCTGCGCCGCCAGAATGGGTTCTGGCGCGGAGCCCTGGCGACCGTATCGTTGAGATCGTTGCTCCGACCACTGGCGCCCGAGGCGGGCGTCCGCAGCCGATTCTCCGAGAGGGGGAGACGGCGGGCTCTGCCCGTGCGTCCCATGCCATGAACGCCACCGATGCCACCGCGGCCGTCTTCGGCACGCTGATTAGCCTGCTCCTGTTCGCCGGTGTCTACGTCTGGATGGCGCTCGCCCTGTCGGCGGTCTTCCGCAAGTCCGGTGTGGAGCCCTTCAAGGCCTGGGTGCCGATCCTCAACATCGTCGTCCTGCTGCAGCTGGCGGGGCTCTCGCCGTGGCTGGTGCTCCTGGCGTTCGTCCCGATCGTGAACATCGCGTTCCTGGTGGTCTTCGCGATCGCGCTCTACCGCGTCAGCGTGGCGTTCGGGTTCGGGGCCGGCATGACGGTGGTCGGGGTTCTGCTCTTCCCGGTGTGGGCGTCGATCGTCGGGTGGGGAAGTGCCCGATGGGTCGGACGGGATGCCTCGTCCCGCGGCCCCCTCGGCGGCGGCGTCCGCCGGGCATCGGCCGAGGCGCCCGGCCTTCCGCCGTTGCCGCCGTTCCCCGCTCCCGCCTCGCGCGCGGGTGAGCCGGCCGTGTTCCCGCCCGCATCGCCCGCCGCCGCCGGCTTCGCTCCGGCCGCGTACGCGCCTCCGCCCCCCGCCGCCACGCCCAGCGCACCCGCCGCAGCTGACGTCGCGCCGCCGGCAGGCGGCTGGACGCCTCCGCCGCTTCCCGGCCGTCCTGTCGCGCCGAGTCCCGGTGTCGCCGGTCCGGTCGCCGCCGCCCCCGTCTCCTCCGCTCCTCTCGACTCCTCCGGCGACGAAGCAGCGCAGGCCGCCGCCGGCGCTCTTCCCGACCCCTGGAAGGGTTTCGTCCTCGACACGACCGACCGCAGCGCCGAGGTCACCGGTGCGGTGCCCGGTGCTCCCGGGCCCATCTCGGCCGTGCCGTCCGCTCCCGCGCCCGCCTCCGCCTCCGCGTCCGCGTCCACCTTCGCGCCCGCCTCCGCGTCGGGCCCGTTCGCGGCCCCCGAGGGGTCGACGACGGGCGAGCACCTCACGCGCCCGCCCGTGATGCGGGTGCCGGCCGCTGACCGTGTCCCCGGCGACAGTGTGGTCGACGACAGCGCCGAGCCCTGGGCGCCGGCACGCTCGCCGATGAGCGAGGGCGACGCATTCCCCGAGGCATCCGGTCCCGTGTCGGCGATCGCCGGCGCACCGGATGCCGGCGCGCCCCGCTCCGCGCGGACGTCGGTGTCGTCCTTCCACGGCAAGCCCGAGATCCCCGACGAGCAGGACGTGCTCGACGAGACGATCATCGCCCGCCGCAAGCGCACCGACTGGACCCTGGTCCCGCCGACCGGCGAGCCGGTCGCCCTGTCGGCCGAGGTCGTGATCCTCGGCCGGCGCCCGGCGGGCGACCCCGACTTCCCTGCCGCGCAGCTGGTGTCGATCCACGACGGCACCGTCTCCAAGACGCACGCCCGGCTGACGCTGCGCGACGACCGCTGGTACGTCACGGACCTCGACTCCACCAACGGCGTGCTGTTCGCGACGGTGATGGGCACCGAGGTCGAAGCGCCCGCCGGCGAAGAGGTCGAGGCCGGGGACCGGTTCCTGCTGGGTGACGCGGAGGTCCGGCTGCGGCGGAGCGACGGGTGATCGATCCCGACGACGAGCGCACGGCCCTCTCGCGGCGCGCGACGGCGGCCGCGGGACCGTCCGCCGACGACGCTCCGGACGACCGGACCCTCCCCAGCAGGCGGGCACGAGCCGGGACGACGGATGCCGGTGCCCCCGCGCCGTCCGACGCGGCCCCGCGCCGATCCACCGCGCTTCCGGCCGACGTCGACATCACCGCCGTGTCGTCCCGCTCCGCGGGGCCGCAGGCGTCCGAGCTGACCACCCAGGCGGCGACCGCATCGGGACCGGTCGGCCCTCGCCGCAGCGCACCCGCCGACGCAGGCGACGCCGACGATCGCCCGGCGGGCCCCGCCCGCACCGGCGCGTCCGCGTGGCACGGCCGCGTCGCGTCGCGTCCGCAGGTCGACGCGGCCGTGTACCGCGCGCGCCAGGTGCCGGCGGCGAACGCGACGCGAGCCGAGCCCGGCCCCCGCGCACCGCAGACGTACATCGACACGGCCGCCGCCGAGGATGGCCGGCGGCGCCGCCGACGCCGTCGGGCGATCGTGGTGGTAGCCGCGGCATCCGTTCTCGCGGCCGTCGTCGCAGTGTCACTCGTGGTTCTGCTGACCGTCGGCTGACGTACTCAGCGGGGGCGATCTGGCGCCCGGGGCGGCGTGTCGCGGCCACGTTCGGCCCGCGGCGTGCTTGCGCGTTTGCCCGACCCCCGAAACCCACGTATCATGGATCGGGTGTGCGCTCACGCGCGCCATCGACCGTGCCTCGGTGCGGACGATGGTGTGGGCGCCGCATCTCAGGGAACGGCCTGCGAACAGGCCACCCCCACGGCATACCCACCAGCGAAAGCGCGTCAGTCATTCTGCCGCGTCGGTGGGTCCGCGTGAGCCCGCAGCGTCATGAATCGCAAGATCCGGATGCGGCGGGGGAGACCACGACGCTGTCACCGTGCAGCAGCTGCGCGCCACAACCGCGCAGACGACAAGGAGAGAACGTGCCAACCATTCAGCAGTTGGTTCGCAAGGGTCGCTCGCCCAAGGTCTCGAAGACCAAGGCGCCGGCGCTCAAGGCGAACCCGCAGCAGGCGGGTGTCTGCACCCGTGTGTACACCACCACCCCGAAGAAGCCGAACTCGGCGATGCGCAAGGTCGCCCGTGTCAAGCTCCGCAACGGCACCGAGGTCACCGCGTACATCCCCGGCGAGGGCCACAACCTGCAGGAGCACTCGCTCGTGCTCGTGCGTGGCGGTCGTGTGAAGGACCTCCCCGGTGTCCGCTACAAGATCGTCCGCGGTGCGCTCGACACCCAGGCAGTCAAGAACCGTAAGCAGGCTCGCAGCCGCTACGGCGCGAAGAAGGGCTAAGCAAGATGCCTCGTAAGGGACCCGCCCCGAAGCGCCCCGTCGTCAACGACCCGGTATACGGCGCACCCATCGTCAGCCAGCTGGTGAACAAGATCCTCGTCGACGGCAAGAAGTCGATCGCCGAGTCGATCGTGTACACCGCCCTCAAGGGTGTCGAGGCGAAGAACGGCCAGGATGCCGTCGCCACGCTCAAGAAGGCGCTCGACAACGTGCGCCCGACCCTCGAGGTCAAGAGCCGCCGTGTCGGTGGCTCGACCTACCAGGTGCCGGTCGAGGTCAAGCCTCACCGCGCCAACACGCTGGCGCTGCGCTGGCTCGTCAGCTACGCGAAGGGTCGTCGTGAGAAGACGATGACCGAGCGTCTGCAGAACGAGATCCTGGACGCCTCGAACGGCCTGGGTGCCGCGGTCAAGCGCCGCGAAGACACCCACAAGATGGCCGAGTCGAACCGCGCCTTCGCGCACTACCGCTGGTAATCCACTTCGCGCGTTTCGTCTCGCTCGTACCTCGCTCGCTCAACGACCGGAGATCTCGGTCGTTGAGCGAGCGAAACGAGACGAAACGCCCCCGAATCACTTTCAACCCGTAAGGACACCCCGTGGCACAAGAAGTGCTCACCGACCTCAACAAGGTCCGCAACATCGGCATCATGGCGCACATCGATGCCGGCAAGACGACGACGACCGAGCGCATCCTGTTCTACACGGGCGTCAACCACAAGATCGGCGAGACGCACGACGGCGCTGCCACCACCGACTGGATGGAGCAGGAGCAGGAGCGCGGCATCACGATCACGTCCGCCGCCGTGACGTGCTTCTGGGACAAGAACCAGATCAACATCATCGACACCCCCGGTCACGTGGACTTCACGGTCGAGGTGGAGCGCTCGCTCCGCGTCCTCGACGGTGCCGTCGCCGTCTTCGACGGCAAGGAGGGCGTCGAGCCCCAGTCCGAGACCGTCTGGCGTCAGGCCGACAAGTACGACGTCCCCCGCATCTGCTTCGTCAACAAGATGGACAAGCTGGGCGCCGACTTCTACTTCACGGTCGACACCATCGTCAACCGCCTGAAGGCCAAGCCGCTCGTCATCCAGCTGCCGATCGGCGCTGAGAACGACTTCGTCGGCGTCATCGACCTCGTCGAGATGCGCGCACTCGTCTGGCCCGGCGACGCCAAGGGCGACGTGACCATGGGCGCCAAGTACGAGATCCAGGAGATCCCGGCCGAGCTCGCCGACAAGGCTGCCGAGTACCGCGAGAAGCTGCTCGAGACGGTCGCCGAGTCCGACGAGCACCTGCTCGAGAAGTACTTCGGCGGTGAGGGCCTCACGGTCGCCGAGATCAAGGGCGCCATCCGCAAGCTCACCATCGCCTCGGAGCTCTACCCCGTGCTCTGCGGCTCGGCGTTCAAGAACCGCGGCGTGCAGCCCATGCTCGACGCGGTCGTCGACTACCTCCCGTCGCCTCTCGACGTCCCCGCCATCGAGGCGAAGGACCCGAAGAACGAAGAGGTCATCATCGAGCGTCACGCCGACCGTGACGAGCCGTTCGCGGCGCTCGCGTTCAAGATCGTGACGCACCCGTTCTTCGGTCGCCTCACCTACATCCGCGTCTACTCGGGTCACCTCGACTCCGGTGCCCAGGTCGTCAACGCGACCAAGGGCAAGAAGGAGCGCATCGGGAAGATCTTCCAGATGCACGCCAACAAGGAGATGCCGGTCGACTCCGTCACCGCCGGTCACATCTACGCGGTCATCGGCCTCAAGGACACCACCACGGGTGACACGCTGTCCGACAGCGCCAACCAGGTCGTCCTCGAGTCGATGACGTTCCCGGAGCCGGTCATCGAGGTCGCGATCGAGCCCAAGACGAAGGCCGACCAGGAGAAGCTGGGTCTCGCGATCCAGAAGCTCGCCGAGGAGGACCCGACGTTCCGCGTCGAGCAGAACTCCGAGACCGGTCAGACCGTCATCAAGGGCATGGGCGAGCTGCACCTCGACATCCTGGTCGACCGCATGAAGCGCGAGTTCAAGGTCGAGGCCAACGTCGGCAAGCCGCAGGTGGCGTACCGCGAGACGATCCGCAAGATCGTCGAGCGTCACGACTACACGCACAAGAAGCAGACCGGTGGTTCGGGTCAGTTCGCGAAGATCCAGTTCGCGCTCGAGCCCCTTGAGGTCACGGCCGACAAGACGTACGAGTTCGAGAACAAGGTCACCGGTGGCCGCATCCCGCGCGAGTACATCGAGCCGACCAACCAGGGCTTCCAGGACGCCATGGCCGTCGGCGTGCTCGCCGGCTACCCCATGGTGGGCGTGAAGGCGATCCTCACGGACGGCGCCTCGCACGACGTCGACTCGTCCGAGATGGCGTTCAAGATCGCCGGCTCGATGGGCTTCAAGGAGGCCGTCCGCAAGGCGAACCCCGTCATCCTCGAGCCGCTCATGGCGGTCGAGGTGCGTACTCCCGAGGAGTACATGGGCGACGTCATCGGCGACCTGAACTCGCGTCGTGGCCAGATCCAGTCCATGGAGGACGCCCAGGGCGTCAAGGTCGTCCGCGCGCTGGTCCCGCTGTCCGAGATGTTCGGCTACATCGGCGACCTGCGCTCGAAGACCTCGGGCCGCGCCGTGTACTCGATGGAGTTCGACAGCTACGCCGAGGTTCCTCGCGCCGTGGCTGACGAGATCATCCAGAAGGTCAAGGGCGAGTAAGCCCTTTTCTCCTGGGATGCCTCGGTGACGAGGCATCCCGGGGGCACAACTTCACACAGAATCACCAGAATCGTCTCCACTAAGGTGGAGATATCCCCGTAGGCGACCGGCGCACACCAGCGTCCGGAAGTTCTACACGAACGTCCTGAGGAGGACCCAGTGGCTAAGGCCAAGTTCGAGCGCACCAAGCCGCACGTGAACATCGGAACGATCGGTCACGTCGACCACGGCAAGACCACGCTCACCGCAGCGATCTCGAAGGTGCTCGCCGACAAGTACCCGTCGGCCACCAACGTGCAGCGCGACTTCGCGTCGATCGACTCCGCTCCCGAGGAGCGCCAGCGCGGCATCACGATCAACATCTCGCACGTCGAGTACGAGACCCCGAAGCGTCACTACGCTCACGTCGACGCCCCGGGTCACGCCGACTACATCAAGAACATGATCACCGGTGCTGCTCAGATGGACGGCGCGATCCTCGTGGTCGCCGCCACCGACGGCCCGATGGCGCAGACGCGCGAGCACGTGCTGCTCGCCAAGCAGGTCGGCGTTCCCTACCTGCTGGTCGCGCTGAACAAGTCGGACATGGTCGACGACGAGGAGATCCTGGAGCTCGTCGAGCTCGAGGTTCGCGAGCTGCTGTCGTCGCAGGACTTCGACGGCGACAACGCTCCTGTCGTCCGCGTCTCGGGCCTCAAGGCTCTCGAGGGCGACGCCGAGTGGGTCGAGAAGATCGTCGAGCTCATGGACGCTGTCGACGAGTCGATCCCGGACCCGATCCGCGACAAGGACAAGCCGTTCCTCATGCCGATCGAGGACGTCTTCACGATCACCGGCCGTGGCACGGTCGTCACGGGCCGCGCCGAGCGCGGTACCCTCGCGATCAACTCCGAGGTCGAGATCGTGGGTCTGCGCCCGACGCAGAAGACGATCGTCACCGGTATCGAGATGTTCCACAAGCAGCTCGACGAGGCATGGGCCGGCGAGAACTGTGGTCTGCTCCTGCGCGGCACCAAGCGTGACGACGTCGAGCGCGGCCAGGTCGTCGTGAAGCCCGGTTCGGTCACCCCGCACACCAACTTCGAGGGCACGGCGTACATCCTGTCCAAGGAGGAGGGCGGCCGTCACAACCCGTTCTTCACGAACTACCGTCCGCAGTTCTACTTCCGCACCACCGACGTCACCGGCGTCATCACGCTGCCCGAGGGCACCGAGATGGTCATGCCCGGCGACACCACCGACATGACGGTCGAGCTGATCCAGCCGATCGCCATGGAGGAGGGCCTCGGCTACGCCATCCGTGAGGGTGGCCGCACCGTCGGTGCCGGCACGGTCACGAAGATCATCAAGTAAGACGGTTCTCGACGAGGTCGCCCTGCGACCTGATCGACTGCTGTGACGAGAAGCCCCCGGGAGTGATCCCGGGGGCTTCTCGGCGTCCCCGGGCGGCTGTGAGCCGCGCGGGGCCGTTGACGCGCAGGGGTACCGCCGCGGCATCCGTCCCCGGCACAATTGGCCTGACGCCTCGCCGGGGGGCGGCTGAAGGAGTGAGCATGGGCGGTTTCGACGACCTCGTCAATCAGGGCAAGGGCCTGTACGAGCAGAACAAGGACAAGATCGGCGAGTTCCTGAAGTCCGAGCAGGCCGAGGACATCAGCGACAAGGTGCTGGACGGCGCCTCGGGCATCGCGAAGAAGGTCGTGCCGGAGGAACACCACGACACGGTGGACGACATCCGTGGGAACGTCGACGGAGCAGTCGGCAACCAGTAGACCGCCGATGTGACGAGACGGCCCGGGCACACGCCCGGGCCGTTTCGCGTCGGCCGCACTATGGGCATTCCCCAGGACCCGCCCTCTCCAGCCACGCCCGGCGTTCCGATCCGACACTTGACGTGGCCCGACCGCGGGCATAGCTTTGCCCCGGGAACACGTTTCGGCTCGTGTTTGGGGACAACGCCGAACCTCTTCGGGGGCGCCGTTGCAATCGCTGGCCGTTGCGTGATGGGAGGGGCCTCTTCTTGGGGCACCCTGTGTCGTGACGACCAAGGGTGAAGTGATGTTCAGTCGTACTTTCGTGCGCGCCTCTGATGAGGGTCTGCGCCGCCGCATGCGTCAAGAGCGGGCTCAGGAGCGCAAGATCGCGCTCCAGAGGCGCTGGTACGTCGGAGGGCTCGCGGCCGTCGTCGCGAGCGCGCTCGTGTTCTCGGGCATGTCTCCGGCCACCGCGGAGGAGGTGACTCCCACCGATCCCGCTCCCACGAGCGAGGCGACGACAGAGACGCCCTCGACGGATGCCGAGACCCCGCCACCCGCGGAGGAGCCGGCCGCTGAAGAACCCGCGGCCGAAGAACCCGCGCCGGCTGAGCAGCCGGCTGCGCCTGAGGTGACCGCTCCGGAGGGCGACGCGCCGTTCTCGGCGCTGGTCGCACCTCTCGCTGAGCCGGAGGTGTCGCTGTTCGCGCTCGTCCCGTGCGACGGCTGGCCGGTCGCCGGTTCGCCGGTCGCCGGCTTCGAGATCGACGGCAACCTGTGTCTCGACGGCGACGGCACGCTGGACTGGGCGAATGTCGGCGGGCAGCCGGTCGCGAGTGACGGCTTCGACGACCCCGAGCAGTTCGACCAGGGCGCCTCCGAGGCCAACTGGCCGTGGAGCGCGGCGCAGACCATCCTCAACAGCGGATCGGGATCGGCCAAGACCGACATCGGAAACGTGTACGCCTACACGCAGACCGTCGACGGTCACGTCTACGCATACCTCGGCTTCGAGCGCCAGGTGAACACCGGGTCGGTGTCGTACCACGTCGAGCTGAACCAGGCGGACAACGCGTTCGGGCCGGTGCCGACCCGAACGGTGGGCGACCTCCGTCTGACGATCGAGCAGAACGGCAACAACACCATCTCGCTCGTGGGCGCGGACACCTGGGACGGCGACAGCTGGGTCTCGCTCGGTTCGCTCGCCGGCTTCGTGGGCCAGGTCAACCAGGACATCATCAACCGGCTGACGGGCACCGATGAGCTGGAGGCAGGCACCTTCGCCGAGGCCGCGATCGATCTGACGAAGCTCTTCGGTGAGACCGGCTGCAGCGGCAGCTTCGGCGTGCTGAACGTGCGTTCGAGCCAGTCCCCCTCCGAGACGTCCTCCCTCGCCGACTGGGTCGACCCCATCGCCCTCAATGTGCCGTCGACGTGTGCGACGCTCACGATCCTCAAGACCAACACCGACGGCACGCCGCTCCAGGGTGCGGAGTTCACGATCTCTCCGGTGCCGACGGGCAGCGACGGCACGGAGACGACCGGGGCTGACGGCAAGATCGTCCTCGGCGGCATCGAGCCCGGCGTCTACACGGTGACCGAGACCAAGGCTCCTCCGGGCTACCTCCTGCCGACGTCGAACAACCCCCAGCAGGTGACGCTCGGCGACGCAGAGACTGAGACCCTGACGTTCGTAGACCCGCTCGGCACGGTGACCTGGCTCAAGCACGACGGCGCGGGCAACCCGCTCGGCGGCGCGACCTTCCAGATCGTGGCCAACACCGGCGGCGTGGCCCAGGGTGTGGCGGGCTTCCCCCGCACCGTGGTCGACAACGGCACCAATGACACCGACCCGGCTGCGGGCGTGATCAAGGTCGTGAACGTCCCGATCGGCACCTACACCGTGACCGAGACGGCGGCGCCCACCGGCTACGTCCTCGACGGCAACCCGCAGAACTTCTCGATCACCCAGCAGGCGCCCAACGCCTCGCTCACCAACCCGTTCGTGAACATCCCGTTCGCGACGGTGACGCTGAGCAAGGTCTGGGTCGACTCGTTCACGGGTGACAAGGCCGACCTCTCCATCGGGGGAGCGGCCACGGCGAACGGCACCTCGACGGCTCCGACCAACGGTCAGGTCGTCCAGGTCTCCGTCGCACCGGGCTCGGCGCTGACGCTCGCCGAGGTTCTGCCGGACGCCAACACGGGCGAATACTCGTCGGTCCTCACGTGTGTGGGGGCCACTGTCTCCAACAACACGGGAACCGGCGGCTCGATCACCGTGCCCGCGTACCCGGCTTCGGGGGCGGGCGTGCAGTGCACGTTCACCAACACGGCGATCCAGAAGACCATCACCCTGCAGAAGCGCTGGGTCGATGCCATCGAAGGCGACACGGCGGAGTTGCACGCAGGTGCCGACACTGCAACGTCGGTGGCGAACGGCACGGCCGAGCAGCTCGACCAGATGAACGTCGCGCAGGTCTCGGTTCGCGTCGGTGACACCGTGGGCCTCAGCGAGGTCTTGGGTGGCGTCGGCAGCTACGGTTCGACCTACTCATGCACCAGCGGTCAGACGACCGGTGACGGCACCGGAACGTCGTTCACGCTCACCGTTCCGAACGCCAACGTGACCTGTACCTTCACGAACACCGCCGACCGCGGCACGGTCACCCTGAACAAGCAGTGGGTCAACGCCTTCGAAGGCGACGAGGCCGATCTGTCCATCACGGGTGCGGCGTCCGACAGCGCGACCTCGGTCGCGACCGGCGGGAACAGCACCGACGACACGAACGTGGCGTCCGTCGAGGTTCGGTTCGGCGAGAAGGTGACACTCTCGGAGAGCCTGCCCGGCGACAACACGGGTGAGTACACCGCGACGTGGTTCTGCTCGGACGGCAGCAGTGGCGAGGGCGACAGCATCCCCGAGATCACGGTCGAGGGCGACCTCGACTGCACGATCGTGAACACGGCGGATGAGATCAGCGTCACACTCGACAAGCGCTGGATCGATGCCTTCGAGGGCGACGTCGCGTCGATGTCGATCAACGGCACCACCGAGGAGTCGACAGCGAACGGCACGGCGAACCAGCTCGACGAAGATGTGGTCACCGTGTCGGTGCGCGTCGGCGACGACGTGAACATCCACGAGGTTCTCGACAGCGCGACCAACACCGGCGAGTACGACAGCTCGTATGCGTGCTCGACCGTCGCGAACGGTGTCGGGCAGGGGCGCGACTTCGACTTCGTCGCTCCCGACTCCGATGTGAGCTGCACGTTCATCAACACCGCCATCAAGGTCGGGGTCGTCCTGCACAAGCAGTGGATCGGAGCCGTTCTCGGCGATGACACGACGTTGTCAGTGACGCCTGAAGCGGGCCCGATCCTCACGAGGCTGTCGGAGGTCATCGGCACCGGAACCTTCATCGACAACATCAACACCGTTGTCCTCCAGGCGCGTATCGGCGCCGTGCTGCCGATGAATGAGACGATCGCGCTCAACGCCCTCGGTCAGTACGACTCCACGTACAGTTGCACCGGCGGGCAGGCTTCGGGCACCGGCGTCGGCCGGAGCTTCCAGCTGACCGTGACGGGCCCGAGCCTGTGCTTCTTCGTGAACCAGGCACGCACCGCTAAGGTGCACCTCGTCAAGACATGGGTGAACGGTCAGGAGGGCGATTCCGCCGACCTCTCGATCTCGGGTCTCCCGTTGACCGAAGACACCTCGGTGTCGAACGGCGACGTCGGCTCGTGGACAGACGTCCAGAACGCGCTCGAGAAGCAGGCGCTGATCGGCAGCGAGGTCACGGTCAGCGAGGTTCTCGACGTGGTCGAGGGTGAAGCATCCGACTACACCAGCTCGCTGGTCTGCATCACCGTCGACCACTCGAAGATGCTCGAAGTCGATGCGAGGTCCGGCACGTTCACCATGCCGAACGAGAGCGTGTGGTGCGAGTTCACCAACACGGCCGAGCGGCCGACGCTGTCGCTCGTGAAGGTCGTGAACGGCGCTCAGGTGGCCGACACCAACTGGCAGCTCTTCGGCACTCCGGCGGAAGGTGACGCCGTCACCAACCCGGCGGGCGGCGATGTCGCTCCGACCGCGGTCCTGCCGGGAGTCGAGTTCGACTTGTCGGAGGACGTGATCGGCGACGTTCCGGGTCTCGGCGAGTTCGAGCCGGAGCTGTGGTCCTGTGTCTCGGACGACGCGGGCACGATCACGCTGACCGACAGCGAGCCGGGTGCGGCGACACTGCGTGGCCTCGACAAGGGCGAGAACGTGGTCTGCACCATCGTGAACACTCACGTCGACCAGGGCTACACACTCGACAAGACCGCGATCAGCTCAGTGCAGAACGAGGACGACAGCTGGACCGTGACCTATGAGATCACGGTGCACAACAACAGCGTGCTCGTGCCCATCACGTACGACCTGACTGACACCCTCGACACTCCGGCCGCAGGCGTCACCTACACCGGCGCCTCGTGGAGCGGGCCGACGAGCGGTGACTTCGACCTCGAGTCGTCGCTGACCGCAGTGCTCGCGGATGACGAGGAGCTCGCCGCCTACAACGGCTCGAACGACGCGGTGTACACCGTGGTGGTCGAGGTCGATGTGACGGCCGAGCCGGCTGACCCCACGACGTGTGAGGAAGGCGGCGAAGGCATCGGCATCGTCAACACCGCCGAACTCACGGTGGGCGAGGACGAGCCGATCGACGACGAGGCGTGCGGCACCGTGCACTTCGACGACGTGGACATCGTGAAGACGTCGAACCTGCCGGAGGGTCAGACCTCGGTCGAGCCCGGTGACGAGTTCGACTACGTGCTGACGGTGACCAACAACGGCACTCGTGACGCGACGGACGTGGTCGTCACCGACCCGATCCCGGACCGCCTCGAGGTCACCGGCCTCGAACTGCCCGACGGTTGGGCCAACGACAACGCCCCTGACCTGGTGGACGGCGACAACGTGCTGCAGGTGAGCACGCCGCTGCTGCTCGAGGGTGATTCGGTGGAGATCACGGTGACGGTGGAGTTCCTGCCGGCCCCGGTGCCGCCGATCGAGCCTGGTGACGGGACGGAGGAGCCGCCGGCTCCGCTCGAGGAGCTCGTCAACGAGGCCTGCGTCGCCGCGGAGCGTGATGAGGTCGATGAGAACAACTGCTCGGAGATCGAGATCCCGGTCCGCGAGATCACCGCGATCGTCTACACCAGGTGCGTGGCGGACGCCCCGCTCCTGGGCTGGACGATCACCAAGTCCGCGGCGCTCATCGACGAGGAGATCGACTTCCTCTGGACTCCCGACAACGGCACTGCGACGACCGACCCCGCGAACGTCTCGATCACCCAGCCGGGTGGCACTGCGACGTGGAGTGAGGAGATCGACTGGCCGGGTGCGGCGTTCACACCTTCGGGCGTGAGCATCGACTACCCGGGATGGCGGCCGATCGTCGCGAGCGACATCGTGCCCGGATCGACCCCGACGCAGTACTACTACCCGGGAACGACCGACATCATCAGTGCGGCCGACCAGCCGGACTACGTGTTCAACGGTCTGATCCTCGACGACAGCGAGCTCGACTACGCCTGGCGTCTCAGCTCGACGATCACCTTCACGGTCAACCCCGAGCTGGTGTTCACGACGGAGTACCCGGCGGCGACGCCCGAGTGCTCCGTGGCCCGCCACTCGAACGTCCAGATCGAGAAGACGGCCAGTGTCGAGAAGACCGACCCGGGTGCCTCGTTCACGTACACCCTCGCGGTGGCCAACGTGAGCGATGACGCGGCCGCCGAGTCGGTGGTGGTCACCGACGCGATCCCCGCCGACATCAAGATCACCGACGTGAGCTGGGTCGGCGAGGGTGACGACGCGGTGTTCCCGAACTGGCAGACCTGTGAGGTCACCGGACAGAACAGCGCCGGCTACGGCGGCACCCTCGAGTGCGTGCTCTTCGGACCCCTGCAGCCGCAGGGGGCGAACGAAGGCGCCTCGGCGGCTCCGACCATCACCCTGGCGGCGACGGTGAACCCGGCGTCCACGAGCAGTTCGATCACCAATGTGGCAGTCGTGGACTACCACACCTTCGGTGACCCGGACGACGCGGGCCGCGACTCCGACGACGCCATCGTGCTGCTGTCGGCGCTCCCGGCAACGGGTGGCGAGCTGCCGCCGCTGCTGGTCATCATGGGCCTGTTCGCTCTGCTCGGAGGCACGACGCTGCTCCTCGTCGCCCGCCGCCGGCGCGGAGAGGTCAAGGCGAACCTCTGACGTGAGAGAGGGCGGGACCGCCCCAACGCCCGCTCTCTCCCACCTGGCTCCGACCCGCTCCGGTAGGCCGGAAGCTCGAGCCCCTCGTACCCCGAACACGAGGGGCTCGAGCGCGTCTGCGACACGTGCGGATGACGGATGCCGCGGCCGCGGCTGGACCGTCCCGCGCGTCGATTTCGCACATCGACGCCTGACCGATAGCCTGCACCCACGGCGGTTGTCCGCCGTTCTCCTCTGCGCCCCCCGCATCGGAGGAGGAACGGCACACCCCCGTGCCGGTGAGTACGGCGTGCCCCCGCGCGTCGCAGAGAAGTACCGGCGTGCCCCGCACGTCGCTGGGAAGTACGGCGTGCTCCGCGCGCCGCTGGGAAATACGGCGCGCTGCGCGCGCCGCTGGGACGACGCTCGACGTCGATTAGGGGAGGAACACTGTGTCTGCAGTGCGCAAGAGAACTCTGAAAGCTTGGGCTGGGGCATTGGTCGCCGCGGCACTCGTCGTGGCACCGCTGATGACCGCCGGCGCGACCGCGGCCGAGCCGCTGGAAGATGGCGTCGGCCAGACGCTGCCCTGGACCTCGGAGACGAACCACGAGGACTACTGGGAAGACCTGTATGCCGACCACAGTGCGGTCTGCTACAAGGTCGAAGGTGCGAACAGCTCCGCTCATGGCACCGTGAGCGAGAACAAGCTGACGGTGACCCTGAAGCCGTTCGACCCCGCTTGGGGCGCGGACCGGCACTGGGAGCTTCTCGTGATCAAGGCGGGAAGCGACTCGAACTTCGTCGTGAGGCATCCGGTGGCCGGCGTCGCTTATGCGTCGCCCTCGAACGGCAACAACGATGCCGAGGTCTCGCACTGGATCGTCTGCAAGGGCACGGCTCCGAAGCCCCCTGTGATCGTCAAGCCGAACCTGACCATCGACTGCGACGCGGAAGGCTACATCACCCGTAGCGAGAACGTCGACTGGACGCCCGAGGTGCATGACGACGGCACGACCACGTGGACGGCGCGGCCGATTCTCGGCACGGTGTTCGAAGAAGGCGTGAAGGTGAGCTGGGATGTCCCGTCCCTCGAGAAGCTCGCCGAGGAGTGCGAGCCCAGTGAGCAGCCCGAGCAGCCGGAGCCGGTGAAGAGCGAGTCCAGCAAGACGACCTTCGACTGTGCGAGCACGACGGCGACCGTGACCACCACCACGACGACCACCCCGTTCGTCTGGGACGAGTCCACCGAGAAGTGGGTGCCGGGCACGCCCTCATCGGCAGACGTGGTCAACACTCGCCCCCTCACGCAGGACGAGCTCGGCGACTGCCCGCTGGTCCCCGGTGAGATCCAGTCCGTGTGCGTCGGCGACGTGCCGTACCTCGGCTACCAGGTGACGCTGCCCGAGGGCTTCGTGCCCGACAGCGCCAACCCCGTCACGATCACGTTCGTGAACCCGGACGGCGAGGACTACGTCGTCGCGGACCAGCCCCTGAGCGGTGCGCTGCTCTGGCCGGGTGCGTCCGACGGCGAGCCGAAGATGTGGCCGGGCTGGGATCTCGTCGACGGCGAGTACGTGGAGACCGACGGCAACTTCGCGTGGACCCGTGCAGGCGTCACGGTCGAGTTCGACGTCAACCCGACGTACACGACCGTGGTCGAGTACCCGCAGGCCGCTGCGCTGTGCGCCAACCCGCCCGTGGGCGACGACGACCCCACCACCGGCACCCCGACGTCGACCGACGCCGAGGCACTGGCCGTGACCGGTGGCGGCATCAACCCGATCGTCGTGGCAGCGGGCGGAGCGGCACTCGTCGCCGGCATCGCGGTCGTGACGATCGCGGCGTACCGCCGCCGTCACGCGAGCATGCAGTAACGCCGACGGACAGTCGAAAGGGCGGTCGCGCATAGCGCGGCCGCCCTTTCCGTTGCCCTCCGGCATCCGCCGTCTGGGAAACGGCCGAGCATACTCGCGTCGCGACACGCCCGAGTTTGCGACACGCCCGGGCTGCACGTAGACTAGTGAGGTTCCACATTCCGGCGCCCCTCTTGGCGTGCGTCGGATCACTGTCAGGGCAGTGCATAGGCAGGCGCAACGCGCAGGGTCCTAGGCCGCGGGCAGCAGAACCACCACATCTCGAATCCATCCACAGCGGAGCCATGCTCCGCGCGCAGATGGAGAACGGATGCCGGGAGCAGCGCTTCGGTGCGACACCCGGATTGACAGCAGAACAGCGGTGCAGCATCCCTCGACAAGCTCGGGAACCGAGCGGCCGCGAGGAGTAAGTGCCATGGCGCCCCGTGCGCCACGTGCGTCCAATGCCACTGGGGTATGACGCGAGAAAGAGAGTGAGCAGACAATGGCGGGACAGAAGATCCGCATTCGCCTGAAGTCGTACGACCACGAGGTCATCGACTCGTCGGCACGAAAGATCGTCGACACCGTGACCCGTGCGGGCGCGACGGTCGTGGGCCCCGTGCCCCTCCCGACGGAGAAGAACGTGATCGCCGTGATCCGTTCTCCCCACAAGTACAAGGACAGCCGCGAGCACTTCGAGATGCGCACCCACAAGCGTCTGATCGACATCGTCGACCCGACGCCCAAGGCTGTCGACTCGCTCATGCGTCTCGACCTCCCGGCCGATGTCAACATCGAGATCAAGCTCTGAGGTTCGACATGGCTGACATCAACTCAAAGGTTTCCAAGGGCCTGCTCGGCACCAAGCTCGGCATGACCCAGGTGTGGGACGAGAACGGCAAGCTCGTTCCCGTCACCGTCATCGAGATCGCACCGAACGTGGTCACGCAGGTGCGTACGCCCGAGAAGGACGGCTACAAGGCCGTCCAGATCGCGTACGGCCAGATCGACCCCCGCAAGGTGAACCAGCCCCTCACGGCCCACTTCGAGGCCGCGGGTGTCACCCCGCGCCGTCACCTCACCGAGGTCCGCACCGCGGACGCTGCTGACTACTCGCTCGGTCAGGAGCTCACGGTGGACGGCACGTTCGAGGCCGGCCAGCTGGTCGACGTCGTCGGCACCAGCAAGGGCAAGGGCACCGCGGGTGTCATGAAGCGCCACAACTTCAAGGGTGTCTCCGCTTCGCACGGTGCGCACCGCAACCACCGCAAGCCCGGTTCGATCGGCGCCTCGTCGACGCCGAGCCGCGTCTTCAAGGGCATGCGCATGGCCGGCCGTATGGGTGGCGAGCGCGTGACCGTCCTCAACCTCAAGGTGCACGCCGTCGACGCCGAGAAGGGTCTGCTGCTCGTCAAGGGCGCCGTCCCCGGTGCTCGTGGCCGCATCGTCTACGTCCGCAACGCAGTGAAGGGTGCCTGATCTCATGGCTGACACCACTCTCGCGCTCGACGTCCTGAAGGCAGACGGCACGGCGGCTGGTTCCGTCGAACTGCCGGCTTCGATCTTCGACGTCAAGACGAACATCCCGCTCATCCACCAGGTCGTCGTCGCGCAGCTCGCGGCGGCTCGCCAGGGCACCCACTCGACCAAGCGTCGCGGTGAGGTCTCGGGCGCCGGCCGCAAGCCCTTCAAGCAGAAGGGCACGGGTAACGCCCGTCAGGGCTCCATCCGCGCGCCTCAGATGACCGGCGGTGGCATCGTGCACGGCCCCAAGCCGCGCGACTACTCGCAGCGCACTCCCAAGAAGATGATCGCGGCCGCCCTCCTGGGTGCGCTCAGCGACCGTGCTCGCGGTGAGCGTCTGCACGTCGTCGAGACGTTCGGCATCGAGGGCGCGCCCTCGACCAAGACCGCCGCAACGGTCTTCGCCAGCGTCAACGCGACCAAGAACGTGCTCGTCGTCGTGGACCGCGATGACGACGTCACCGTGCTGAGCGTGCGCAACATCTCGTTCGCCCACGTGCTGCCGTTCGACCAGCTCAACGCGTACGACGTGATCGTCTCGGACGACATCGTCTTCACCAAGGCCGCCCTCGACGCGTTCATCGCGTCGAAGACCGCCGTCACCGAGGAGGCCTCGGCATGACCGCCGTTTACAAGGACCCGCGCGACATCATCCTGAAGCCGGTCGTTTCGGAGAAGAGCTACGGGCTCATCGACGAAGGCAAGTACACCTTCCTCGTCGACCCCCGCGCTTCGAAGACCGAGATCAAGCTCGCGATCGAGAAGATCTTCGGCGTCAAGGTCGCAGCGGTCAACACGCTCAACCGCACGGGCAAGGCCCGTCGTACCCGCTTCGGCACCGGCAAGCGCAAGGACACCAAGCGCGCCATCGTGACCCTGAAGTCGGGCACCATCGACATCTTCACGGCAGTCGGCTGACGGTCGGGATAGAGGACTAGAGATATGGCTATTCGCAAGTACAAGCCCACGACCCCGGGTCGCCGCGGCTCGTCGGTGGCCGACTTCGCCGAGATCACCCGATCGACGCCTGAGAAGTCGCTCCTCCGCCCGCTCAGCAAGACCGGTGGCCGCAACAACCAGGGCCGCATCACCACGCGTCACATCGGTGGTGGCCACAAGCGTCAGTACCGCGTCATCGACTTCCGTCGCAATGACAAGGACGGCGTCAACGCCAAGGTCGCTCACATCGAGTACGACCCCAACCGCACTGCGCGCATCGCGCTCCTGCACTACTTCGACGGCGAGAAGCGCTACATCCTCGCGCCGAACAAGCTGTCGCAGGGCGACATCGTCGAGTCGGGCGCCTCGGCTGACATCAAGCCGGGCAACAACCTGCCGCTGAAGAACATCCCCACCGGTACCGTGATCCACGCCATCGAGCTCCGCCCCGGCGGCGGCGCGAAGCTGGCGCGCTCGGCCGGCACGTCGGTTCGCCTCGTGGCGAAGGACGGCCCCTACGCCCAGCTGCGTCTGCCCTCGGGCGAGATCCGCAACGTCGACGCGCGCTGCCGCGCGACCGTCGGCGAGGTCGGCAACGCCGAGCAGTCGAACATCAACTGGGGCAAGGCCGGCCGCAACCGCTGGAAGGGCATCCGCCCGACCGTCCGCGGTGTCGCGATGAACCCGGTCGACCACCCCCACGGTGGTGGTGAGGGTAAGACCTCCGGTGGTCGTCACCCGGTTTCGCCGTGGGGTCAGGCCGAAGGCCGCACCCGTCACGCGAACAAGGAAAGCGACAAGTACATCGTCCGTCGTCGCAACGCCGGCAAGAAGCGGAAGTAGGAGTAGAGGAAGATGCCTCGCAGCCTTAAGAAGGGCCCCTTCGTCGACGAGCACCTGCTTCGCAAGGTCGTCGTCCAGAACGAAGCCGGCACCAAGAACGTCATCAAGACCTGGTCGCGCCGTTCGATGATCATCCCGGCCATGCTGGGTCACACCATCGCCGTGCACGACGGACGCAAGCACATCCCCGTGTTCGTGTCCGAGACCATGGTCGGCCACAAACTGGGCGAGTTCGCGCCCACCCGCACCTTCCGCGGCCACGTGAAGGACGACAAGAAGGGCCGCCGCCGCTGACGCGGGGGCAGAGGAGAGAGAAATGGTGGAGTCCATCGCACGCGTGCGACACATCCGCGTGACCCCTCAGAAGGCTCGTCGTGTCGTCGCGCTCATCAAGGGCAAGCAGGCTGAGGAGGCCCTGGCCATCCTCAAGTTCGCGCCGCAGAGCGCGAGCGAGCCGATCTACAAGCTCGTCGCCGCCGGAATCGCGAACGCTCGCGTGAAGGCAGACAAGGACGGCGAGTACCTGGACGAGCAGGACCTGTACGTGGCCAACGCGTACGTCGACGAGGGCACGACGCTCAAGCGTTTCCGCCCCCGCGCGCAGGGTCGTGCCTTCCAGATCAAGAAGCGCACCAGCCACATCACCGTCGTGCTGTCGACCCCCGAGGTCACCGACACGGCGCCGGCTGCCAAGACCAAGAAGGCGAGCAAGTAATGGGACAGAAAGTCCACCCCTACGGCTTCCGCCTCGGCATCACGACCGACCACGTGTCGCGCTGGTTCTCGGACTCGACGAAGCCCGGTCAGCGTTACGCCGACTACGTCGCCGAGGACATCAAGATCCGCAAGCTCCTGCAGACCCAGCTCGACCGGGCCGGCGTGAGCAACATCGAGATCGAGCGCACCCGTGACCGCGTTCGCGTCGACATCCACACCGCCCGTCCGGGCATCGTGATCGGTCGTCGCGGCGCCGAGGCCGAGCGCATCCGCGCCGACCTCGAGAAGCTCACCGGCAAGCAGATCCAGCTGAACATCCTCGAGGTCAAGAACCCCGAGGCCGACGCTCAGCTCGTCGCGCAGGGCATCGCCGAGCAGCTCACCGCTCGCGTGGCGTTCCGCCGCGCGATGCGCAAGGGCCTGCAGGGCGCCCAGCGCGCCGGCGCCAAGGGCGTCCGCATCCAGGTCTCCGGCCGCCTCGGCGGCGCCGAGATGAGCCGCTCGGAGTTCTACCGCGAGGGTCGTGTGCCGCTGCACACGCTGCGCGCGAACATCGACTACGGCTTCTACGAGGCGAAGACCACCTTCGGCCGCATCGGCGTGAAGGTCTGGATCTACAAGGGCGACCTCACCAACAAGGAGCTCGCTCGCGAGCAGGCCAACCAGAAGCCGGCCCGCGACCGCGGCGACCGTCGCGGCCCCCGCGACCGTGGCGACCGTGGCGACCGCCGCAACGAGGCCCCCGTGGCAGAAGGAGCATCGGCGTAATGCTTATTCCCCGCAAGGTCAAGTACCGCAAGCAGCACCACCCGGGTCGCTCCGGCCAGGCCACCGGCGGCACGAAGGTCTCCTTCGGCGAGTTCGGCATCCAGGCCCTCACGCCCGCGTATGTGACGAACCGTCAGATCGAGTCCGCTCGTATCGCGATGACCCGTCACATCAAGCGTGGCGGCAAGGTGTGGATCAACATCTACCCCGACCGTCCGCTCACCAAGAAGCCGGCCGAAACCCGCATGGGTTCCGGTAAGGGTTCGCCCGAGTGGTGGGTCGCAAACGTCAAGCCGGGTCGCGTCCTCTTCGAGGTCGCCGGCGTCAACGAGGAACTCGCTCGTGAGGCCCTGACCCGCGCTATCCACAAGCTGCCGCTGAAGGCACGCATCATCAAGCGCGAGGAGGGCGACGCGTAATGGCGATCGGCACCAAGACGCTCGCTCCGAGCGAGCTCGACACGTTCGAAGACCAGCGCCTCGTCGAGGAGCTGCGCAAGGCCAAGGAAGAGCTGTTCAACCTGCGCTTCCAGTCGGCCACCGGCCAGCTCGAGAGCCACGGCCGCATCCGTGCGGTCAAGCGCGACATCGCGCGGCTCTACACCGTGATCCGTGAGCGCGAGCTCGGCATCCGTGCCACTCCCGCTCCGCTGGAGACGGCGACGAAGGCGAAGAAGACGAAGGCCAAGAAGGCGGATGCCGCTGACGAGGCCGCGAAGGAAGAGGCCGAGTAATGGCTGACACGAAGAAGGCCGCCGACGCGGTCGAGACCAAGGGTCACGAGTCGTCCGAGCACGATGTGCGCGACGTCGACGCCCGCGGCTACCGCAAGGCCCGCCGCGGCTACGTCGTCAGCGACAAGATGGACAAGACCATCGTCGTCGAGGTCGAGGACCGCGTGAAGCACCCGCTCTACGGCAAGGTCATCCGCCGCACCTCCAAGGTGAAGGCGCACGACGAAGGCAACACGGCCGGCATCGGCGACCTCGTGCTCATCAACGAGACCCGCCCGCTGAGCGCCACGAAGCGCTGGCGTCTGGTCGAGATCCTGGAGAAGGCCAAGTGATTCAGAACGAGTCCCGCCTCAAGGTCGCCGACAACACGGGCGCCAAGGAGCTGCTCACCATCCGCGTTCTCGGCGGCTCGAACCGCCGTTACGCGGGCGTGGGTGACATCATCGTGGCCACCGTCAAGGACGCGATCCCGGGCGGCAACGTCAAGAAGGGCGATGTGGTCAAGGCCGTCATCGTCCGTACCGTCAAGCAGACCCGTCGTGCCGACGGCTCTTACATCAAGTTCGACGAGAACGCCGCCGTGATCCTGAAGAGCGACGGGGAGCCCCGCGGCACCCGCATCTTCGGCCCGGTCGGCCGTGAGCTTCGCGACAAGAAGTTCATGAAGATCGTCTCGCTCGCACCGGAGGTGATCTGACCCCATGGCCAAGATCAAGAAGGGTGACCTGGTTCAGGTCCTCAACGGCAAGAAGCAGGAAAACGGCGGCGACCGCGGCAAGCAGGGCAAGGTCCTCGAGGTCCTCGCCGACCAGAACCGCGTCATCGTCGAGGGCGTGAACTTCGTCACGAAGCACAACCGCGTCGGCCAGTCGCAGCGCGGCACCAAGACGGGCGGCATCGAGACGATGGAAGCCCCGATCCACATCTCCAACGTCGCCGTCGTCGACCCCTCGACCAAGAAGCCGACCCGTGTCGGCCACCGGGTCGAGGAGCAGACGAAGGACGGCGTGAAGCGCACCGTCCGCGTGCGCTACGCGAAGAAGTCAGGCAAGGACCTCTGATGAGCACCGCAACTGCCGCGCCGGCTGGCAAGATCCAGCCGCGCCTGAAGCAGAAGTACAACACCGAGATCAAGAAGGCTCTGCAGGACGAGTTCGGCTACGCCAACGTCATGCAGACGCCCGGCCTGGTCAAGGTCGTCGTGAACACCGGTGTCGGCGAGGCAGCTCGCGACAGCAAGGTGATCGATGGCGCGGTCGACGACCTCACCAAGATCACCGGCCAGAAGCCGGTCGTGACCAAGGCCCGCAAGTCCATCGCGCAGTTCAAGCTGCGCGAGGGTCAGGCCATCGGCGCGCACGTCACCCTCCGGGGCGACCGCGCGTGGGAGTTCATCGACCGTCTCGTCAACCTCGCCCTGCCCCGCATCCGCGACTTCCGCGGCCTGTCGGGTGCGCAGTTCGACGGCAACGGCAACTACACGTTCGGTCTCCAGGAGCAGTCCGTGTTCCACGAGATCAACCAGGACAAGATCGACCGCGTCCGCGGCTTCGACATCACCATCGTGACGACGGCGAAGACGGATGCCGAGGGCCGCGCGCTTCTGCGCCACCTGGGCTTCCCGTTCAAGTCGGACGACGCGCAGGCGTAACTCCTGAAACGGATGCCGCGGCCGGCGCGCGAGCGGCGGTCGCGGCATCCGATCACATAACTGAATACGGCAATCATGGAAGGTCGTCTGGCGTGTAACGGCAGCCGATACCTCGTGAACAAAGGAATCAACAAATGACAATGACAGACCCGGTCGCAGATATGCTGACCCGTCTGCGCAACGCGAACTCGGCGCACCACGACTCGGTGTCGCTGCCGAATTCCAAGCTCAAGACGCACATCGCCGAGATCCTCAAGCGCGAGGGCTACATCTCCGCGTGGGAGATCAGCGACGCTCGCGTCGGCCAGACCCTCACGCTGACGCTCAAGTACGGCCCGAACCGCGAGCGGTCGATCGCCGGCATCAAGCGCGTCTCGAAGCCCGGCCTCCGCGTCTATGCGAAGTCCACCGAGATCCCGCGCGTCCTCGGCGGCCTCGGCGTCGCGATCCTGTCCACCTCCTCCGGTCTTCTCACGGACCGCCAGGCCGAGCAGAAGGGCGTGGGTGGGGAAGTCCTCGCCTACGTGTGGTGATCTGACATGTCGCGAATCGGTCGTCTTCCGATCGACATCCCCTCCGGCGTGACCATTTCGGTCGAGGGCCAGGATGTCGCCGTCAAGGGCCCCAAGGGCGAGCTCGCGCTCACCGTGGCCCGTCCCATCGAAGTCAAGGTCGAAGAGGGCCAGGTCATCGTGACCCGTCCCGACGACGAGCGCTCCTCGCGGTCGCTCCACGGCCTGACCCGCACGCTCATCAACAACAACATCATCGGTGTCACCCAGGGCTACACCAAGGGCCTCGAGGTCGTCGGCACGGGTTACCGCGTCGCGCAGAAGGGCACGGCGGTCGAGTTCGCTCTCGGCTTCTCGCACCCCGTCCTCATCGAGCCGCCCGCTGGTATCACCCTGACCGTCGAGGGCAACAACAAGCTCACGGTCAGCGGCATCGACAAGCAGGCCGTCGGCGAGGCCGCCGCGAACATCCGCAAGATCCGCAAGCCCGAGCCGTACAAGGGCAAGGGTGTGCGGTACGCCGGCGAGGTCGTTCGTCGCAAGGCCGGAAAGAGTGGTAAGTAACCATGGCTGTCAAGACAAAGACTCAGGCGCGTTCGCGTCGTCATGCCCGCCTGCGCAAGAAGGTCGTCGGCACCGAGCTGCGTCCGCGCCTCGTCGTCACCCGTTCGGCCCGCCACGTCTTCGTGCAGGTCGTCGACGACAGCAAGGGCCACACCGTGGCCTCGGCCTCGACCCTCGAGACCGATCTGCGCACGTTCGACGGTGACAAGACGGCCAAGGCGCGCAAGGTCGGCGAGCTCCTCGCGGAGCGCGCCAAGGCCGCCGGTGTCTCGGACGTCGTGTTCGACCGTGGCGGCAACCGCTACGCGGGCCGTGTCGCGGCGATCGCCGACGGCGCCCGCGAGGGAGGTCTGAACCTGTGAGTGACAACAAGGAGAACATCGTGACCGAGCAGGCAGCTGCCGAGGCTCCGGCCGAGGCCGCCACCGCGCCCGCCGAGCGCGAGCGCGAGCCGCGCCGCGGCGGTCGCGAGCGCAACCAGACCCGTGGTGACCGTGGCGGTCGCGACCGCAACGAGAGCCAGTTCCTCGAGCGCGTCGTCACCATCAACCGCGTGTCGAAGGTCGTCAAGGGCGGTCGTCGCTTCAGCTTCACCGCGCTCGTCGTCGTCGGCGACGGCAACGGTGTGGTCGGCGTCGGCTACGGCAAGGCCCGCGAGGTGCCGCTGGCGATCTCGAAGGGTGTCGAAGAGGCCAAGCGCAACTTCTTCCGCGTGCCGCGCGTCGGCTCGACCATCCCGCACCCCGTGCAGGGTGAGGCCGCTGCCGGTGTGGTGCTGCTGCGCCCCGCCGCTGCCGGTACCGGTGTCATCGCCGGTGGTCCGGTGCGTGCCGTGCTCGAGTGCGCCGGCATCCACGACGTGCTGTCGAAGTCGCTCGGCTCGTCGAACACGATCAACATCGTCCACGCGACGGTGGAGGCCCTGAAGCAGCTCGAGGAGCCCCGTGCGGTCGCCGCGCGTCGCGGTCTCGACTTCGACCAGGTCGCCCCCGCCCGTCTCGTCCGTGCCGAGGCTGAGGCCGCGGCCGCTGCGAAGGCAGGTGTCTGATGGCTGCGCGTCTGAAGGTCACGCAGGTCAAGTCCAAGGTGAGCGAGAAGCAGAACCAGCGCGACACGCTGCGTTCGCTCGGTCTGAAGCGGATCGGCGACTCGGTCGTCCGTCCCGACGACGCGCAGACGCGCGGCTACGTCCGGACCGTCGCTCACCTCGTAAAGGTTGAGGAGATCGATTGATGGCTGAGAAGGCCCAGAAGAACGAAGCCGTCGAGGCTGAGAAGGCGCCCAAGAAGGCTCCGGCCAAGAAGGCTGCTGCCCCCAAGGCCGCCGCCGACAAGGCGCCGGCGAAGAAGGCTGCCGCCCCCAAGAAGGCTGCGCCCAAGAAGGACGTCCCGGCTGCGCGCCCGGGCGTGCTGAAGGTGCACCACCTGCGTCCGGTCCCCGGATCCAACACCCCGAAGACCCGCGTGGGTCGTGGTGAGGGCTCGAAGGGCAAGACCGCCGGCCGTGGCACCAAGGGCCAGAAGGCCCGCTACCAGGTCAAGGTGGGCTTCGAGGGTGGCCAGATGCCGCTGCACATGCGCACCCCGAAGCTGCGCGGTTTCAAGAACCCGTTCCGCGTCGAGTACCAGGTCGTGAACCTGGACAAGCTCGCGGAGCTGTACCCGGCCGGTGGCGACGTCACCGTCGGCGACCTGGTCGCCAAGGGTGCAGTGCGCAAGAACGAGAAGGTCAAGGTGCTCGGCACCGGCGACATCTCGGTGAAGCTCACCGTGTCGGTCGACAAGGTCTCGGGTTCTGCCGAGCAGAAGATCGTCGCCGCGGGCGGAACCGTCAAGTAATACGCGCACAGTGGGGGTCGGAGCTTGCTCCGGCCCCCACTGGGTTACCCTGGACGTCGGCACGTCTGCGTGCCGACGCCCCCCTCTGGAGGAATCCTCTTGTTCAGCGCCATCGCGCGGATCTTCCGCACACCCGACCTGCGTCGGAAGATCGCATTCACCCTGGCGATCATCGCCCTGTACCGTTTCGGTGCGCACATCCCGGCGCCGTTCGTCGACTTCCCGAACGTGCAGACGTGTCTGCGGGCGTCTGAGGGCACCGAGGGACTGCTGTCGCTGGTCAACCTGTTCTCGGGTGGCGCACTGCTGCAGCTGTCGATCTTCGCGCTGGGCGTCATGCCGTACATCACGGCGACGATCATCGTGCAGCTGCTGCGCGTGGTCATCCCGCACTTCGAGACCCTCTACAAAGAGGGCCAGTCGGGCCAGGCCCGCCTGACGCAGTACACGCGCTACCTCACGATCGCGCTGGCGCTGCTGCAGTCGACCACCCTCGTCACCGTGGCCCGCAGCGGCCAGCTCTTCGGGACCACCGGTGTTCCCGAATGCGAGCAGCTCCTCACCAACGACGTGTGGTGGGCGCAGCTCCTGATGATCATCACGATGACCGCCGGCACCGGCCTCATCATGTGGTTCGCCGAGCTCGTCACCGAGCGCGGCATCGGCAACGGCATGTCGCTCCTGATCTTCACCTCGATCGCCGCCGCCTTCCCCGCCTCGATGTGGGCGATCGCGCAGTCCAAGGGCTTCGAGGTCTTCCTGCTCGTGCTGGCCGTCGGCATCGTCGTCGTCGCGCTGGTGGTCTACGTCGAGCAGTCGCAGCGCCGCATCCCGGTGCAGTACGCCAAGCGCATGGTGGGTCGCCGCACCTACGGCGGCACCAACACGTACATCCCGATCAAGGTGAACATGGCCGGCGTCGTGCCCGTCATCTTCGCGTCGTCGCTGCTGTACATCCCGGCGCTCATCGCACAGTTCAACCAGCCGCAGGCCGGTGAAGAGGTCCCCGCCTGGGTGGCGTGGATCCAGCTGTACCTGGTGCGCGGCGATCACCCGCTGTACATGGCGCTGTACTTCCTGCTCATCGTCGGCTTCACGTACTTCTACGTCGCGATCACGTTCAACCCGGTCGAGGTCGCCGACAACATGAAGAAGTACGGCGGCTTCATCCCCGGCATCCGTGCGGGTCGCCCGACGGCCGAGTACCTCGACTACGTGCTCACGCGCATCACGCTCCCGGGCTCGATCTACCTGGGTCTGATCGCACTGCTGCCGCTGATCGCCCTCGCCACGGTCGGCGCGAACCAGAACTTCCCGTTCGGCGGCGCCTCGATCCTCATCATCGTCGGCGTCGGCCTCGAGACGGTGAAGCAGATCGACGCACAGCTCCAGCAGCGTCACTACGAAGGGCTTCTCCGATGACCCGTCTTCTCATCGTCGGACCGCAGGGCTCGGGCAAGGGCACGCAGGGCGTCCGCATCGCGGAAACGTTCGGCGTCCCCGCCGTCTCGACGGGCGATGTCTTCCGCGGCGCTGTCGCGGCGGGCACCGACCTCGGCCAGCAGGTCAAGGCCATCATCGAAGCCGGCGACCTCGTGTCCGACGAGCTCACGAGCGCGGTCGTGCGCGATCGCCTGTCGCAGCAGGATGCCGCAGAGGGCTTCCTCCTCGACGGCTACCCGCGCAACGTCGCCCAGGTCATGCACCTCGACGAGTTCCTCGAGGGACGCGATGAGCAGCTGGACGCGATCATCGAGCTCGTCGTGCCCCGTGACGAGAGCATCGCCCGCATCTCGCTGCGGGCCGCCGAGCAGGGGCGCAGCGACGACACCGAAGAGGTCATCGCCAATCGCCTCGCGATCTACGAGCGCGAGACGGCGCCGATCCTCGAGGTGTACCGCACCCGGGGCATCGTCGACCGCATCGACGGCGTGGGCTCGCTCGACGAGATCACCGCTCGCATCATCGCGGCGCTCGAGGCACGCGGTCTCGACCGCGCCGCCGCCGCCTGATCCCGTGTCATTGCGCCGTTCGATCTACAAGTCACCCGCCCAGCTGCGGGCGATGGTCGAGCCCGGGCTCATCACGGCCGCGGCGCTCGACGCCGCACGGAGCCTGATCGCTCCGGGCGTGACGACGGCGGAGCTGGATGCCGCGGCATCCGCTCTCATCACCGCTCGCGGCGCGAAGTCGAACTTCCAGATGGTGCGCGGGTACCGCCACACCATCTGCGCCTCGGTCAACGAAGAGGTCGTGCACGGCATCCCCGGCGATCGCGTGCTCGAGGCCGGAGACATCCTGTCGATCGACGCGGGTGCCGAGTACAAGGGCTGGAACGGCGACTCGGCGTTCACCTTCGTGCTGCCCGATGACACCCGGCCCGAGATCGTGGCCGAGCGTCAGCGGCTCTCGGATGTGACCGAGGGGTCGCTCTGGGCCGGCATCGCCGCCCTGGCGTCGGCGAAGCGCATCGGCGAGGTGGGCACGGCCGTGCAAGAGTACATCGAAGCCCACTCCCCGCGTTCTGTGAATGGCACTGCCGGCACCTACGGCATCCTGCGCGAGTACGTGGGCCACGGCATCGGCCGCAAGATGCACGAGTCGCCCTCGGTCTTCAACTACCGCGTCCCGGATCCGGGGCCGGAGGTGCGCCCGGGCCTCGTGCTCGCGATCGAGCCGATGGTCGTCATCGGCGACCAGGCCACGTTCGTCGAGGACGACGGCTGGACGGTCTCGACGCTCGACGGCACCGCGGGCTCCCACTGGGAGCACAGCGTGGCCGTGCACGAAGACGGAATCTGGGTGCTCACGGCACCCGACGGCGGTGCCGCGGGCCTGGCGCCCTTCGGCGTGACCCCGCGCGAGATCGCCTAGGAGGCCCGACATGGCACAGACCGCACGCAAGACCAACTGGTTCGCGATCTGGGTGACGGCTGGCGTCGCGGTCGCCCTCGTGCTCGTCGTCGTCCTGGTGGTGACGCTTAACAACGCGGCGACGCCCAAGCCGCTGCCCACCGAGGTGAACCCGCCGTCGTCAGCGGGCATCGACAGCGAGACCGGCGCCATCCTCGTCGGCGACGGCGAGGACCGGCTCGACACCTACATCGACTTCATGTGCCCCGTCTGCAACCAGTTCGAGCAGGTGTACGGCGCCGAGATCGAGGGCATGGTCGACGCCGGGGACATCACCCTCGGCATCCACCCGATCTCGATCCTCGACGATCAGTCGAACGGAACGCAGTTTTCCACGCGTGCGGCGAATGCCGCCTACTGCGTCGCGGACGCGGACCCCGACGCGTCGCTGCCGTTCCTGCAGGCGATGTTCGAGAACCAGCCCGCGGAAGGCTCCTCGGGTCTCACGAACCGCGAGATCCTCGACATCGCGTCGGGCGTCGGCGTGACGGGCATCGACTCGTGCGTCAACGACGGCACCTACGCCGGCTTCGTGACCGAGATGACCGAGCAGACGCCGATCCAGCCCGGATCGCAGGGGATCGGCACGCCGACCGTCGCCGTCAACGGCCAGGTCATCGCGAACTCGACGCTGCCCCCGGCGGGCGAGCTCGCGACGCTCTTCGAGTAAGCCTGCGGACGACGGATGCCGCGGCCGGCGGCATCCGCCGGTGATTTGCCGAGGCATCCACTATCACGTATGCTTGATCTTTGGTGCGTTGCGCCTTCATTGGCGTGTCGTAGCACCGAATCCCATCCACCGCAGACCGACCGGTCTGCAGAACTGTTAGCGAGCGTATGGCGAAGAAAGACGGTGTCATCGAAATCGAGGGCGTGATCTCCGAGGCGCTGCCCAACGCGATGTTCCGCGTTGAGCTGAGCAACGGACACAAGGTCCTCGCGACGATCTCCGGCAAGATGCGGCAGAACTACATCCGCATCATCCCCGAGGACCGTGTCGTCGTGGAGCTCTCGCCCTACGACCTCACCCGCGGGCGCATCGTCTACCGCTACCGCTAGACCGGTCGAGAAGTAACGCCCCAGTGCTTCGACAGGCTCAGCAACCGAGCCGAGAAGCCTGCCCGGCGAAGACAGCGAAACAGGAAAGAACATGAAGGTCAATCCCTCCGTCAAGCCCATCTGCGACCACTGCAAGGTCATCCGTCGCCACGGTCGCGTCATGGTCATCTGCAAGTCGAACCCGCGTCACAAGCAGCGCCAGGGCTGATCGGGGGCTGCGCCCCGCGCAGCCTCGAACCGCACAACTGAACACATCACAGGCAGGGTCAGAACCTCTTCGGAGGGGACACCTCGGGCGGAGGCCCGGGCACCGATCCTGCTCCACACCTCCACTCACTCCATAGGAGAAACCGCATGGCACGTCTTGCCGGCGTTGACATTCCGCGCGACAAGCGCGTGGTGATCGCCCTCACGTACATCTACGGCGTGGGCCGTACCCGCTCGAACGAGATCCTCGCAGCAACGGAGATCGACGAGAACATCCGCGTCAAGGACCTCAGCGACGACCAGCTCATCGCACTCCGCGACCACATCGAAGGCAACTACAAGGTCGAGGGCGATCTTCGCCGCGAGGTCGCCGCCGACATCCGCCGCAAGGTCGAGATCGGTTCCTACGAGGGTATCCGCCACCGCCGCGGCCTCCCGGTGCGCGGTCAGCGCACGAAGACGAACGCCCGTACCCGCAAGGGCCCGAAGCGCACCGTCGCCGGCAAGAAGAAGGCGCGCTAAGGCGCGGCCCCAGGGTTTAGGAGAGAACGCACATGGCACAGGCCAAGTCCGCCGCGCGCAAGCCGCGCCGCAAGGAGAAGAAGAACATCGCGTTGGGCCAGGCCCACATCAAGTCGACGTTCAACAACACGATCGTCTCGATCACCGACCCGTCGGGCGCCGTCATCAGCTGGGCGTCGTCGGGTGGCGTGGGCTTCAAGGGCTCGCGCAAGTCGACGCCGTACGCCGCCGGCATGGCCGCGGAGTCCGCTGCCCGCCAGGCGCAGGAGCACGGCGTCAAGAAGGTCGACGTCTTCGTGAAGGGCCCGGGCTCGGGTCGCGAGACCGCGATCCGCTCGCTGACGGCCGCCGGCCTCGAGGTCGGCTCGATCCAGGACGTGACGCCGCAGGCGCACAACGGCTGCCGCCCGCCGAAGCGCCGCCGCGTCTGACGCTTCGCCCTTCGACAGGCTCAGGGACCGGTCCCTGAGCCTGTCGACGGGCCACCGTTCGTTTCGGATGCCTCTGCCCGAGGCATCCTGATCAAAACTCAACACCTCACCCACCGCACGTGTCATATAGCGGGCACGTGATCGAAAGGAACACATAGTGCTCATCGCACAGCGTCCCACTCTGACCGAGGAGAAGATCGGGGAGTTCCGCAGCCGTTTCGTCATCGAGCCGCTGGAGCCCGGCTTCGGTTACACGATCGGCAACGCGCTGCGTCGCAGCCTCCTGTCGTCCATCCCCGGTGCCGCAGTGACGTCGATCCGCATCGACGGCGTCCTCCACGAGTTCAGCACCATCCCGGGTGTGAAGGAGGATGTCACCGAGATCATCCTCAACATCAAGCAGCTGGTCGTCTCCAGCGAGCGCGACGAGCCCATCACCGCGTACCTGCGCAAGACCGGCGCCGGTGAGGTCACCGCCGCCGACATCTCCGCGCCGGCCGGTGTCGAGGTGCACAACCCCGAGCTCGTCATCGCGACGCTGAACGACACCGCCAAGTTCGAGCTCGAGCTCACGATCGAGCGTGGCCGCGGCTACGTCTCGGCGACGCAGAACCGCAACGAGTACGCCGAGGCCGGTCAGATCCCGATCGACTCGATCTACTCGCCGGTGCTCAAGGTCTCGTACCGCGTCGACGCGACGCGTGCCGGTGAGCGCACCGACTTCGACAAGCTCGTGCTGGACGTCGAGTCGAAGTCGTCGATCGCCCCGCGCGACGCCGTCGCTTCGGCCGGCCGCACCCTGACGGAGCTCTTCGGCCTGGCCCGCGAGCTCAACGTCGAGGCCGAGGGCATCGAGATCGGCCCGGCGCCGGTCGAGACCGTCCTGTCGAACGAGCTGTCGATGCCGATCGAGGACCTCGACCTGTCGGTGCGTTCGTACAACTGCCTCAAGCGCGAGGGCATCAACACCGTGTCGGAGCTCGTCGCCCTCTCGGAGACGCAGCTCATGAACATCCGCAACTTCGGGCAGAAGTCGGTCGACGAGGTGCGCGACAAGCTCGTCTCACTCGGCCTGTCGCTGAAGGACTCGGTTCCCGGGTTCGACGGCGCGCACTTCTACGGCGGCTACGACGACGAGACCGTCTGAGTCCCGGTCCCCCCGAATCTGATCCTGGAGTAACAAAGAATGCCCAAGCCCACCAAGGGTCCCCGCCTCGGAGGCGGCCCCGCCCACGAGCGTCTGCTGCTTGCGAACCTGGCCGCTGCGCTGTTCACCCACAAGTCGATCAAGACGACCGAGACCAAGGCCAAGCGCCTGCGTCCGCTCGCCGAGCGCCTCATCACGTTCGCGAAGCGCGGCGACCTGCACGCGCGTCGTCGCGTGCTGTCGGTCATCGGCGACAAGTCGGTCGTCCACGAGCTCTTCACCGAGATCGCCCCGCTGGTGGCGGACCGTGAGGGCGGCTACACCCGCATCACGAAGGTCGGCAACCGCAAGGGCGACAACGCCCCCATGGCCGTCATCGAGCTCGTTCTCGAGCCCGTGACGAAGAAGCCGTCGGCGAAGAAGGCCGCTGCCGCCAAGGCTGCTCCGGCCGAGGAGACCCCCGCTGCTGAGGAGGCTCCCGCCGCCGACGAGGCCGCCGAGGCCGGCGCCGAGTCGCCGGAGGAGGGCGCCGCCGCCGAGGCTGCTGCCGAGGACGCCGTCGAGGAGAAGTCCGCGTAATCCGGACCCGCTTGCACCGAGAGACCCGCCACCCGTGAGGGTGGCGGGTCTCTCTGCATCGACTCAGCGGTCCGCGCCGAGCTGCACCTGCTTCAGCTGCACCTGCTGCAACTGCACGAAGAGCTCGGCGGCGGTGCGGCGCTTGTGGGCGAGCGTGTCGACGGCGGCCGCGACGGTGTCGGCGAAGATGCGGCCGCCGGCCGAGCCGGGGTGGATCTGGTCGCCGGCCAGCAGATCGGTGTGCGCGGCGATCGCGCCCGACCAGTCGGCGACGGCGACGTTGGTGCGGTGCTCGGCGAAGGCGGCGAGGTCGGCGTTGACGCCGGGGATCCAATCGCGTGGCGCATACGCGTTGACGAGCACCAGCCCGCGCTTCGGGCCCACCGTGGCGGCGATGCGCTCGAGCGAGTCGCGGTCGATGGCGCCGTTCGTGCCGAGCGCCACCACGACGTAGGGGCGCAGCCGTCCTGTGGCGGCGAGGTCGTCCACGATGCCGGGCCCAGCCCACATCGACCGAGACACCGCCGCGTCCACCTCGATGCCGGGCAGCTCTTCGAGGAGGCCGCCGGCGGACGCGAGCATCACGGAGTCGCCCACGGCGCTGATCCGGTCGCCCGTGACGCCGGTCGCCGCATCCGCGACTTCGTGCTCGGGGCCGGCGTCGGGTGACACCGGCGCAGGGGGAGCGTTGCGTCGTGCCTCTTCGAGCGCCGCGCGGCCTGCCGCGACGGCCGCTTCGGCGCTCGATTCCTCGGGTGCGGCTGCGAGCGCCGCGCCGGTGCCGGCGAGCACGAGTGCCCCGGCGAGGGCGACACCGAGCGTGCGCAGCCGGGCGCGAGGACCCCCGTGCAGCCGCGCCACGAGCGCGCGTGCCGATGCGCGCAGGCCGAGGCGCCGCACCGGGGTCTCGACGAAGCGGAACGAGAGAGCGGATGCCGCGGCCGTCGCCGCGAGCACGCCCATGCCGATCCACACCGGTGCGGTCGCGACGGTCGCGCCCGGTGTGAAGGCGGCCACCGCGAGCACGAGCAGCGGCCAGTGCCAGAGGTAGATGCCGTAGGAGCGGACGCCGATCCAGCGCAGGGGTCGGACGTCGATCGCCCGCCCGAACCGTGAGCCGGGCCAGACGCCCGCGACGATCGCGACGGCGCTCAGCAGGCTCGCGGTGAGGAGGGCGCCGGGGAAGGCGGCCACCGAGCCGCCGAGCGGCAGCGCTGTCACGGCGACGAGCCCCGCGAGCGCGGCGATGCCGGCCGCTTCGGCAAGGCGACGCGCGGTGGGGGAGTGCACCCAGCGCGGCCGTGCCTCGGTGAACAGCGGCGCGAGCAGGAACGCCAGCCCGACGCCGATCAGCAGCCCGAACGCGTGTGTGTCGGTGCCGAAGTAGGCGCGGGTGAGGTCGCCGCCGCTCCCGACGATGACGCCCATGCCGACCGCCGAAGCGGCGGCGAGAGCGAAAGCCGCGGCGATCCGCGCCCACGTGCGCGGCAGCAGCAGGAACAGCGGAAAGACGACCGGCCACAGCAGGTAGAACTGCTCCTCGACGGCGAGCGACCAGAAGTTGCGGAAGAGCTCGGGCGTCGCAGCGGCGAAGTAGCCGCCGCCGCCCGCGATCGAGACCCAGTTGTAGCTGAACGTCGCCGCCGCGAGTACCTGCGCGTCGAGGTCGACGAGCACGTCGCCGCCGACGACCCACGCCACCGCCGAGCAGACCGCCACGACGACTGCGAGCGCGGGCAGAAGCCGTCGCGCGCGGCGCTGCCAGAACCGGCCGAGCGCGATACGACCGGTGGCGGTGTGCTCGCGCAGCAGCAGGCTCGTGATCAGGAACCCGCTGATCACGAAGAACACGTCCACGCCCACGAAGCCGCCCGGCAGCATCGCCGGCGGGAACAGGTGGTAGACGACCACGAGCACCACCGCGATCGCGCGCATGCCGTCGAGCCCGGCGAAGCGGGCCAAGAGCGGGCTCTTGAAAGGCGCAGTGGACGTCATGAGTTCTCGCGAACGAAGGAGGGGGAAACGGCAAGTCTACGTGGCAGTGCCGGGCCGACATCACGACGGCCAGTGGTCGCCCGAATAGGGTGGGAGGGTGCGCATCCGTCTCGACATCGCCTATGACGGCACGCATTTTCGCGGGTGGGCGCGCCAGCCGGGCCTGCGCACCGTGCAGGAGACCCTCGAGTCCTCGCTCGCGCGCGTGCTGGGCGGTGACCCGCGGCTGGTGGTCGCCGGTCGCACCGACGCCGGCGTTCACGCCGCCGGCCAAGTCGCCCACGTGGATCTCGACGACGCACAGGTGCAGCGCCTCCTCGCGCGGCACGCGCGCCCGGGAAACGGAACACCGACGCTCGACGACCGCGCCGGTGCGCTCGCCGCACGTATGACGGGCGTGGCGGGCGCCTACTCCGATGTGGCGGTGCGCGCCTCGCGGGTCGCCCCCGCAGGCTTCGACGCCCGGTTCTCCGCGGTGTGGCGCCGCTACGAGTACCGCGTCGGCGACGCGGTCACCGGCTACGACCCGCTCGAGCGCCATCGCACCACCTCGGTGCGCTCATCCCTCGATGTGGAGGCGATGGATGCCGCAGCCGGCGCCCTCATCGGGCTGCACGATTTCGCCGCCTACTGCAAGCCGCGCGACGAGGCGACGACGATCCGCACGCTTCTGGAGTTCGACTGGCACCGCGACGACGCCGGCGTGCTGGTCGCGAACGTCAAGGCGGACGCGTTCTGCCACAGCATGGTGCGCGCGCTCGTCGGAGCGTGTGTGGCCGTCGGCGATGGGCGCCTCGCTGTCGACGACGTCGTGGGCATCCGCGACGAGCAGGAGCGCGTGCCCGAGGTGAAGGTGCTCGCGGCGCGCGGGCTCACGCTGACCGAGGTCGGCTACCCGGCCGACGACCTGCTGGCGCAGCGCGCGGAGCAGACACGGGCACGCCGCGACCGCGAGTGATCGCCGTCGAGAACGGGCGTCAGGCCGTGCGAGGACGCGTGCTGCGCAGACGCGCCGCCGGCGCGGCCCGCCGCGCAGCCGCGACCGGCGCGCGACCGCGGGTGGCTCCCGCACGCGAGCCGACGAGTTCGAGCAGCGCGGCAGCCAGCGGGCTCGCCGACGCCGCCTCGGTCTCGAACGCCTCGGCCACGACGATGGCGGCGCGTTCGAACTCGCGCGCCTTGTCGACGGCGGCGCGACGCTCGGCCACCACGCGGTCGGCGGCGGCGTACTCGTCACGCAGCCGCACCCGCTCGGCCTCGTCCAGCCCGCGCCGCCCAGCGGTGCGTTCCAGGATCTCGCCGACGCGGTAGCGGACGGCGATGCTGCGGCGCAGCTCGCGCTCCGCGGCTTCGCGGGCGGCGCGGCTGGCGTCGAGGGCGCCGACGAGCTCGGCTCGTACGGCGGGAGTGGATGCTGCGGCCATGGGGTCCTCCTGGGTTCTCGGCAGACACCACTCCAGAGGCGCCCGCCCGCGTTTTCGTACATCGGAGGTCGGTGGTCCCTCTAAGGTCCCGTTGTGGATGCCGCAAGGCCACCCGTCGGCAACGTCATTCGGCATAGGCTTGCCTCGACATGAAGGTCATCTCTTACAACCTGCGCAAGCACCGGGCGGCCGGCGAACTGGCCCACCTGGTAGAGCGCCACGGTGCTGATGCGCTGTGTCTGCAGGAGGCGGATACCAGCGACCTCCCGGACGAGATCTCTGGGCTGAGGCTGGCGGAGTCCACGCAGCGCAACCGGCTGGGGCTCGCCGTCTACTACCGCGAGAACACCTACCGCGCCGTCGATGTGCGGGCTATCGCCCTCAAGAAGTCGCTCCACGACAGGGTGCTGAAGCCGGCGGAGGAACGGATGCTGGGCGTCCGGCTCCACGACATCGACGAGAACATCGACATCATCGTGGCGTCGTTCCATGCCGCCCCGCTCACCGCGCTGAATTCTCTGCGGCGCCACCAGATCCGCACGGCGCTGGGCGAGCTGCAGCAGCTCGGCGAAGGGCTGCCGGCGCTCATGGTCGGCGACTACAACTACCCGGTGTTCAAGGAGCGGCTCGGCCAGCACGTGCGCGAGCAGGGGTACGAGCTGAACCTCAGCGATTCGCGCACGTACACGCGCTACCGCTTCTTCCGCGGGCACTACGACTTCGCGACGTCGGTCGGGTTCGAGATCGACCGCGTGCGGACGCTGCCCCAGGGGCTCAGCGACCACCTGCCCATCCTCGTGACGGCTCACCCCGCTGCCGGCGTCCGCCGGGTCGTCGAGGTCGCGGAGGCCGAGACCGGCGTCGCCTGACCCCACCCCGGCGTTTCAGGCGCCCCCTGGTTTCCTGACGCGCCGCGCGTACGATGGGAGCGTGACGAGGGGGACCGTCACGCGCACCGTATCCGAGGGTGCGCGAACTGGGGTTGCTTACGATGCCGGGGCAATGCCGGTTCCGACGCGCCGGCGGCGCGTTTGGCCCTGGATCCTGGTCGGTGTCCTCGCCGTACTGCTCGCGGTCGCCGTGGTCGCCGGCGCGCTCACGATGCAGTTCTGGTCCGAAGCGCAGCGGGCCCGCGCCGCGGTCGGGCGGGCGGCATCCGGGATCGCGGAACTCCGCGGCAGCCTGGAGACGGCCGACGAGGCGCAGCTTCTCGCGGCGACGGACGCGATCCAGGCGGACGTGACGCTCGCCGTCCGGACCGTGGATGGCCCGTTGTGGGACCTCGCCTCTCGCGTGCCGTTCATCGGGCAGAACGTCGATGCGGTGCGGCGTGTGACGCATGCGGTCGACGTCCTCGTCGAGCGCGCCCTGACGCCGGGACTGCAGTTCCTCTCGGTCACCGACTTCGACGACCTCACGCTCGACGGCGGCGGGATCGACCTCGAGCCGTTCCGCCAGGTGCAGAGCTCGATCCCCGAGATCGCCGCAGCCTTCGCCGACGCGCAGTCGATCGTCGCGCCGATCGACACGGCGACGCTCCTTCCCGAGGTGAGCGCGTCGATCTCCGACATCCTCACCTTCATCGACCTCGCGACGCCGGCACTCGGAGTAGCCGAGAAGTACCTGCCGACACTTCTCGACATGGCAGGGTCTGGCGGAATCAAGACCTACCTCCTGATCTTCCAGAACAACGCCGAGATCCGTGCCACGGGTGGGAACCCGGCGGCGAGCATGATCGTGACCCTCACGGACGGCAAGCTCGGGTACGTGGATCAGGCGAGTTCGCAGACGTTCTACGACGCCGGAACGCAGGACGATGTGTACGTGGCGCTGCCCGCCGAGACCACCGGGCTGTATCTGCCCACGTTCGCGCAGCACTCGCAGGATTACACCTTCACCCCCGACTTCCCGACGACGGCCCAGCTCTTCCAGGCCCTGTGGACCCACACCACCGGCGCGACGTTCGACGGTGTCGTCTCGATCGACCCCGTCGTGCTCTCGCACATGCTCGCCGTCGCCGGACCCGTGACGCTCGGTACGGGGGAACAGCTCACCGCGGACAACGCCGTCTCGGTGCTGCTCCGTGACGCGTACGAGCGCTATCCCGAGGGCCGCGATTCCGACCGGTTCTTCGCGGATGCCGCGAAGCAGGTGTTCGCGCACCTCACGACCTCGGCCTGGGACCCGCTGCAGATGCTCGATGCGCTGAAGAAGGCTGCGGCAGAGCAGCGCGTCAACCTCGCGTTCGTCGACCAGGCCGCGCAGGCGCTCGCCGTCGAGCTCGGGGTGGACGGCGCGTTGGCCGGCGACACCACGACGCGGACGCAGGTGGGGATCTACCTGAATGACTCCTCCGTCGGCAAGCTCGAGTACCACTTGACGACGTCGATCATCGCGACGTGCGACGCCGCGGCGCGGACGATCACGACCACGATGACGCTGGCGAACGGCATCGGCGACGACATCCGAAGCCCTTACACGCTCGGGCTCCGCAACTGGCGATTCGGCCTGCCGAGTACCACGATGATGCTCGACGTGCTGTTCTTCGCGCCTCCCGGCGCTCAGATCACGCACACCGTCCCGGCGGTGGGAGACGTCCCGCGGTGGGAACGCAGCGGCGTCGAGAAGGGCAACACCGCACTCAGCAAGACGGTGTTCGTCGCCAAGGGAGAGACCGTGACCACCGCGTTCACGGTCGCATTGCCGCCCGGCGACCTCGCTCCGCTGCGACTGCGTCACACCCCCACGGCGACCGCGACCACCGTCACCATCGACCCGAGCTGCGTGGCGCTCTTCCCGGCTGCACGGTGACGGCCGGACCCGTCAGAGGAGCGTCGGATCCGGGTCGGACCACTTCTCGATGCCCTGCACCACCCAGAACGCGAAGAACAGTATGAGCGCGGCGGCTTCGACGATGAGCACGATCGGGATGCCGGAGCCGTCGGCGTCGGGCAGCAGGATGACGTACGCGATCAGGGTGAGCACGAGTCCCACGGCGATGACCGTGTAGAGCACGCGGAACCCCGGCGTCGGCTGCGGACCCCGGCGGGGGAAGGCGTTGCGCACCGCGACCGCCGCGAACAGTGCGAAGAAGGCGGTCGTCGCGACGAAGTGCGCCTGCTGCAGGAACGCGTCGCGTGCGAACGCCCAGGTGAGTGCGGTGACGGCGAGCACGACCACGGCGACCAGCAGCGACGGCCACACGGCGGCGAGCGAGACCTGACCGAGCGCAGCGAGCACGAGGGCGACGAGGAGCACGAGCGCGCCGAGCACGAGGTACACGGAGACGCCGTTCGCGGCATCCACTTCGTACTGCGGGGGGAAGCAGCGCCCTGTGCAGTCGACGACGACGCCGGGCACGGCATCCGGTGACAGCGTCGTCGGCACGAGGGCGATGAGGGGTGCGAACAGCGCGGCGGCATCGAGGAGCGCACGCTCGGCGCCGCGACCCGACAGCGCGAAGAGCGCGAGGGACACCGCGATCAGCGCCCCGACGAACACGTCGCGGGCGGGCGTGTAGAAGTAGTCGCTCACCGACGTGAGCCAGCCGTAGGTGGTCGCCGCCTGCGCGATCGCGACGAAGATCGCGACGACGGTGCCGGCGATGCCGATCCGCAGATACCGGTAGGTGCGCTCGAGCGAGGTCGAGACGGCGGCGATCGACATGCCGATCACCCTAGCGGGAGGTGCCCGACGGTCGTCGCGGGACGCGTCCGATGGAGTCAGCGGAGGTCGCGCCGGCGACGCACCGTCGCCACGATCGCGAGTGCTGCGCCGGCGAGGAGCAGTGCGCCCCCGCCGATCCACAGGCCGATCGTCGATGCCTGGTCGAGGCCGGTGGCGGGCAGTCCGTCGGCGCCCGTGATCGTGACCGCGGCGGTTCCGCCGGCAGAGGTCGACGAGACGGCGGCGATGTTGTAGGTGCCGGTGGCGTTCGAGGGGAGCGTGATGTCGATCGCCGTGAGCGAGCCGTCGGCTGCCGACGTGGCTGTGCCGCTCGCCGTCGTGATCGCGAAGCGCACCATGCCGATGCTCGCGTCGGCGCCGTTCTCACCCGTCACGGTGATGGTCAGGCTCTCGTCGGGCGAGAAGGTCTCGGCCTCGCAGGCGAAGGCGATGGTGCCGCCGGCCTGCGTCGTCGTCGGCGAGGCGGTGCACGAGCCGGACGGGGGATAGATCGTCGACGCGCCGGCCGCGGCCGGCGTCGCCACGATCGCCGCCAGCGCGAGCGTCGCGGCGAGCGCGGCTCGGGGGAGGAAGGGGGACGACGAGGCGGTTTCAGGCATCCAGAGCAGTCTACGAACCTCCGCAGACCGCGGCAACCGCGGCGGGCGGGGTCAGTGTGGGCGTCGTGACCGCTTCGAGGGTCGCTGCGACGGGAGTGCTCGCGCGGGCGGTGACGGTCGCAGTCGCGCTCGCGCCCGGAGTGAGGTCGATGGCGAAGCTCACGACGCGTCTGCCATCGTGCATGCCGCCGCCGAATCCCGAGCCGTCAGACATGGTGGCGTCGACCAGCTCGAAGCCCTCGGGCAGGTAAAGGTAGCCGATCGTGCGCGTGATGCCGGCGGGAACGCCGAATCCGCCGGCGCCGGTGATGTAGGCGGGCAGGTTCGCGGCATCGGCGGGTGCGGTGTTGCCGATCGTGACGGTGAGTACCGCGTCGCCCGTGGCGGCTCCGGACGCATCTACGGTGCAGGCATCCCAGGCGAGGGTCGTGACCGCGTTCTGGTAGAAGTCCATCTTCGAGCCGGTGCCGTCGTTGACGTAGACGCCGAACCGCGCTGCGCCGTCGTCCGATTCGGGTAGGCCGCCGGCGAGGGTGGTGCCTGCCAGGAGGCGCTGCTCCTCATCGTGCGCACTCCACAGCAGCAGGCGGTCCTCGTCGCCGGCCCGGGTGAGCGCCGTCACGAGGGCGGCAGGATCGACGTCGCCGCTCGACAGTTTCGCGAACACCGAGGCGGCTGCCACGGCGAAGAAGGCGTCCTGGTCGGCCGGTCGCGGGTAGCGGGCGTACACCTCGTTGAGGAGCAGCGGCACGGCGGTGTCGGGCGCGAGCACGTCGCCGGTGGGGAGGGTGATCGGGCCGGTCGCCTGCAGGAGGTACGACAGCGCGACGGGGTCGAGCGCGATGACGCCGTCGACCTGCTGCCCGCCGTGCTCGCGCGCCCACATCTCTCGCGCAAGGGTGGCACTCACCGCGAAGTCGGGCACCTGGGTCACGTTCTGAATCCATCGTGCGGGGCGATCGCCGTAGATGGCGGTGATCTCGTCGCCGAGCGGCAGCACTGCCTCGTCGTAGCGCTCGTAGTCGCTCGACGATTCCTGTGCCGCCAGACTCAGCGCGCCGCCCTCGGTGTGGATGAGCGCCATCGCACCGGGGATGCCCGCCAGCGAGCGCCATTCGGCGTTGTTCTGAAACAGCACCAGGTAGTTGCGCGGTGCTTCGGCGCCGAGCATCGACGGGATGAGCTGCGTGGCCCGTGCGAGCGCATCGGTGGCGGTCCCGGCCTCGGTCAGGAGCCCATCGACCTCGTCGACGGCGGTGCGCACGGGAGCCACCAGCGCCGTGCGGTCGATCGCCGAGACGGATGCCGCAGCCGCGCCGACCCCGTCGGTCGCAGTCTCCGCGGCGCCGCTGATCTGCTGCAGCGGCGCGAGATCCAGGCGACCGCCCTGGGGGCGCAGTGCGTCGACCTGGAAGGTGCCGGCCACCTCGGAGAGCGGGCGAAGTGCGGTGCTTGCCACGCCGTCAAGAGATTCGGCGACGGTGGCGACGGCGGCGAGCTGGGGACCGACCCACGGCACGCCTTCGGCGAGGCTCCACACCGGGTCTGAGGTGAGAGCGTGGGCCGCGCCGGTATCGGCGGCGAGCGAGGTGATCGCGGCGCTGGCGGTGGCGGGGTCGGCGAGGCTCTCGCGGACGGCGGCGGCGGTCTGCTGCGCATCGCGCAGGTGACTGTAGGCGAGTGCGCCACGGATGCCGACCCATGCGGCGCCGAGCATCACCAGGAGCAGGATGCCGCCGAGCACGGCGGCGAAGACGGTGCCACCGATGCGCGCGGAGCGGGGCAGCGGCGAGTCGGTCACCGATCCACCCTACGATGCGGGGCCGAACGTTCGCCGCCAGGTCAGCGGGTGTCTGCTCCCGCGTAGTCGCCCTGGTACTGGTAGCCGTAGTAGCCGCCGCTCTTGCGGGGCACCCGGTTCAGCACGATGCCGAGCGGCCGCGCGTTGGCCTTGCCGAGGTTCTCCAGTGACTTGTGCAGCATGTCGTAGGTCGTCTTCCCGGCGCTCACGACGACGAGTGCGCCGTCGGCGGCGGTCGTCAGCACGGCCGCGTCTGTCACAGGGAGGAGCGGCGGCGAGTCGATGATGACCAGTGCGTGCTCGGTGAGGCTGCGGACCAGCGCCTGCATGCGGTTCGACCCGAGAACTTCGCTGGGGTTCGGCGGCACGCGCCCGGCCGTGATGACGGCGAGGTTGCGGTTCGCGCCGACGTTGTGCACCACGTCGTTGAGTTCCGCGCGTCCCGCGAGCACATCGGTGAGCCCGGCGCCCTCGGGCAGGCCGAACACCGAGGCGACCATCGGACGTCGCAGGTCGGCATCGAGCAGCACGACGTGGCGGCCCGCCGCGGCGAGGCTGACGGCGAGGTTCGCTGCCATCGTGGACTTGCCGTCGCCGGGGAGGGGGCTTGTGACGACGATCGCGCGCGGCGGATTGTCGACATCCATGAACTGGAGGTTCGTCCGCAGCTCGCGCATCGCCTCGGCGAGCGGCGCCGATGCCGAGTGCTGGCTGTCGAAGTCGGCGATGCCGCGCTCGGCGCTGAGCCCTTTGTCGAGGGGCAGGGTGCCGACGACCGGTACGCCGGTCTCGCGTTCGATGTCCCGCGGGTCGCGGAGGCGGCGGTCGAGCACGTGCCGGACGATCGCGTACCCGATGCCGAGGGCGAGTCCGACCAGCGCGCCGAGGGCGAGCGCGAGACGTACGTTGGGGGACGACGGAGAGGTGGGCAGGCGTGCGGAGTCGCCGGTCACGAGGGTGACGGCGGCCGTGCCCGTCTCGTCGGTTCCCTCGACCGCGTTGATCTGCTGCACCATGCAGCCGAGCCACGATTCGGCGAGGTCGCGCGCCTCT
Organism: Microbacterium sp. B35-04; assembly: GCF_010634885.1. NCBI lineage: Bacteria > Bacillati > Actinomycetota > Actinomycetes > Micrococcales > Microbacteriaceae > Microbacterium > Microbacterium sp. B35-04. The sequence continues at coordinate 56,548 of NZ_MWLP01000010.1, forward strand.
TCGGGGCTCGATGCCGCTGCGGTGACCCGCACGATGACGGTGTCGAGCGGGTTCGAGACGTCGACGCGGGTGACGAGTGCCTCGGGTGTGGTCGTCAGGCCGAGTTCGTCGATCGCGCAGTCGGCCACGGCGCGCCACGAGCCGAGCTCGACGTACGAGGTGACCTTGCTGCGCGCGAGCTGGTCGCCGACGAGCGACGACCCGGTGTCGGAGCCGGCGTTGGTGGCGGTGACGATGCCGCTCGCTTCGGCGGTGTAGACCTTGGCCTGGAGCGCGGTCCACCCCCACGCGACGATCACACCGAGAAGGGTGAGGAGCACGATTCCGAGCCAATGCGCTCGAAGAATACGCAGGTAGTCCCGCAGCTCCATGGGCCCCCTCCCACTCACCCGTACACTACCGCGTGTGACCGGCAACCTCTTGATCTCCGCCCTGGGGGTGCGGGTGCGCATCACGTGCGACGGGTTGGATGCCGACGAGGTGCAGGCCGTCGAGGATGCCTGGCGCGATGCGCGTGTGGATGCCGACGACGCCGGTCCGGCCGAAGTCGAGGTCGCGGCGGGCACGGGTGGTGGCATCCGGAATCTGCTGTCAGCGCTGTCGCAGCGCGTGACGCTCGCTGCGATCGAGGCGCAGCGAGGGCGCATGTGGATGCTGCATGCGGCCGGCCTGGCGCTGCCCGACGGCCGCGTCGTCGCGCTCGTCGGTCCGAGCGGGCGGGGCAAGACGACGGCGGCGCGGGTGCTGGGCAGGGAGTTCGGGTACGTGTCCGACGAGACGGTCGCCGTCGACGTCGAGGGGCGGGTGCACCCGTACCGCAAGCCGCTGTCGATCATCGAGGCGGGGGAGGCCGAGAAGGCGCAGCGCTCGCCGTCGACACTGGGGCTGCGAGAACTGCCGGATGCCGAGCTGCGGCTCGCAGGGATCGTGCTGCTGGATCGCCGCGAGGCCATAGACGGGGCGGTGGTAGAGGAGGTCGACCTGGGCGACGCACTCCCGGACCTCGTCGCGCAGTCGAGCTATCTCACCGACCTGCTTGCGCCACTGCGGACGATCGCCGCGCACGTCGCGTCGGCGGGCGGAATACTGCGGGTGACGTATGCGGATGTCGCAGCCCTCGTCGACGTGCTTCCCTGGCTCGCCGGGAGTGTCCGCCGCGGTGGTGAGACCGAGCGAATTCCTCCGGCTGCGAGCGTTCGCCACTCGGGCGGCGATCGTGGACGAATGGATCACGACGGCCCGCGGTGGTTCCGTACGCCGGTGCACGACGAGATCGAGCTCCCCGATCCGCAGCGGCTCGCTGTGCTGCAGGTCGATGACGCCGGCGAGGGAACCGTCCGGGTGCTGGCGGGAGTGGCGCCGACCCTCCTCGGGGAGGCTCAGGCGGCGTCCCTCGATGATCTGATCGAGGCCGCCGTTCGCGCGCACGGCCGGCCCGCCGGTCAAGACGCAGAATCGCTCGTGCGCGCTGCTCTTACAGACCTCGCCGACGCCGGGATTGTGGAGCAACGCGCGCCACGGTGGGGGGCGCGCGGCGACATCGCCTGGACCGGGGAAGGTGATCGGTTCGTGCTGCTCTCGCTGGCGGACCCGGATGCCTCTCCGGTCGCTCTCGAGGGATCCGCCGCGGTGATCTGGCACTGCATGGTCGAGCAAGATGCAGACACTGCGACGCTCTCGCGGAGCGTGGCCGATCGTGTCGGCGTGGAAGTCGCCGCGGTAGCCCAGGATGTGAGCGCATTCGTCGACGAGCTGCGGCGGGCTGCGTTGGTGGAGCGCCGCTGATGAGCTCCGGCGAGGTCATCCGCCCAGCGTGATCGTCTTGGAGGTGCTGACAGACCGGTCACTGCCATACGCCGTCAACTCGAGTTCGTACACCCCCGGCTCCATCGGGGCCGTTCCGAATGTCTCGGCACTCAGTGCGTGGCCGCCGTACAGATTGATCGACGCCGTTCCCGAGCGCGATGCCAGCACCTGGGATGACGGTCCGTGCAACACGCTGCTCCAGACGATCTTCCCCGATGTTGCGTCGCCGAAGACACCCGTGTACTCGATCAAGCCGCCGGCCCACGCGATCGGGCCCAGGCCGGCACCGCCCGTGTTCACGTTTGAAAGGTCGTACGTGAGCACCGTCAACTTCGACGCCGGTATCGTGCGGACCGGCGTCGCACCCACGTGCTCCACGGTTGTGCTGCCGGCGGGCACGATCGCCGGCCTGACCGTGGTCGCGGCCGCGGTGATGACGACCGAGCCGCGGCCGGTGAATTCGCCCGAGCCGGTGTAGGCGCCGTAGATGGAGTTGGCCCCGCCATAAGCCGCGTAGCCGCCCGGGGCAGGCACGTGGACATAAGTTCCCGTGCTGCCGCCGGTCACTGATGCGGGGCCGCTCCAAGCCGTACTCGAGTCAGAGCGAGTGAACGTGTACCCGAGCGGGACGTTGACGACGAGCGTAAGCGTGCCCGTCGGCGTCACGGTGTCAGGAGTCGCGAGGGGCTCGTGGAAGATCCACCCGCCGACGGAGCCGATCGTGTTCGCGAATGACGAGGCGATGAGCGCGCTTGTCTCGTTGGAAGCCGCCGCCGCCGGCACGGCGGAGGCGACGACGAGAGCCGGCGCTCCCCACGCTCCGAGGCGGAGGAGTTGGCGGCGGTCCAGCCCGCCGCCCGACGGCGCGGCAGTGAAATGTTCCATCGGTCGTTCCCCCCGGAGGACGGCAGGCGATTGTCGTGTCGACGCCGTCGTCTCGGCTTGCGCCTGCCTCCAGGCTAGGCGAACCGGCGGAAACCGGACAAGTGCCGTTTCAGGGGGTCTCCCGATCGCCTCGCCGGCTGCACCACCACGGCTCGCGCCCTGTGCCGTGGCTCAGCCGATCGTTCCTGCGACGCTCTTGGTGAACTCGTTCGTCGGTCCCCAAGAGAACACGATCGTGTACGAGTAGTTGTCGTTGGGCGTTGCGACCTTGTAGACGAACTCGAAGTCCAGTTCTCCTGCGGCAGCGAGCGATCGCACAATGCTTGCCGACGTGCCGGTTGCTCCCGAAGGTGCGTCCCAAGCACCCAGAGTGCTGGGCTTGCCCTTGTCGTCATTCAGTGCCGTGATCTGCATGACGGCAGTGACATTCACGGCGGCTGCCACTGTGGCGCGCAGCCTGATGCTCACCCGGTTGCCTCCCGAGGCCGCTGGCGCTTGCGTGGCGGTGGCCGGCACGATGACTGTGCTCTGGCTGACGGTCGGCTGCGAGGCAGCGGCAGCAGGCGCCGCCGTGGCGAGCACCACAACCGGCGCTGCCCACACGCCCATCTTCAGCAGCTTGCGGCGATCGATCGTGCGGTCATCGGATGCGAGCGCGCGCGCAGGCGTGTCGGTCACTGTGTTCCCCCAGAGAACAGTCGTGGCTGATGGGCGTTCGGGCTCCCACAGCCGTGAACAGAACGGACGACCCCTCGCCCGCCGTGCGGTGGCCCCAGGCCCCCGACGTGATCCTCACCCTAGCGGACCGGCGACGGCCGCCGATTACCGAGGTGTAACGGCTCCTGCTTCCTTCACGAGATCCTCGCTCTGGGTCGTCGTGGTCTGAGTGTCACCGGTGGGTCCAGATGGCCCGCACCCCCGCAGGAGCAGAGCGGATGCCGCGGCCCCAACGTGCCACACGCGCCCGAGTTCGTCCGGTCACGGTGTCGACCGTCTCGGGACGGGCGACGAGCAGATCGCGGCGGGTCGGCCAGGCGGCGCGCCACACGATGCGGGGGCGCTGACTCCAGGGGGAGCGTCGGAGCGCCAGCATCCAGAAGTACGCACCGTGCGACCCCGACGAGACGCGTTCGCGCCAGGCGCGCAGGGCCGGGTCGGCGAGCTCGTCGGGGGTGGGCCGGGCATCGATCCCCATCCGCGGGAGCACCTTCTCGAGCGTGGCGACGCAGCCGGTCTCGCGGGCGAGGGTGGCGATGTCTAAGCGTTCGGCATCGGTGAGCGGAGCGCGCACCAGCTGCTCGAGTTCATCGAGGTGTCGGGGCTGGATGGTCGCGCCCCGCAGCGAGTGCAGCCCGAGCACGAGCACGCCGGCTGTCTTGTCGAGGGCGAGACAGTCGCGGTGTGCGAGGGCCAACGGGAAGCGGTGGCGCCACAGCGCCTCGAAGACGTCAGCCGGATCAGCGAGGAATCCCGGGAAGAAGCTGTGCACATCGAGGTCGCACGGCCACCCGTCGCGCAGGAAGGTCCTCGAATGGAGCGTGGTCAGCTCGCCGACCACACTGGACGGGCGCTTCGTCCAGCCGGTCTCGACGATCGCTTCGCACAGCTCGTCGAACCGGGCGGGATCGACGAGCACGTCGACGTCGGCCGAGACGCGCGCCGTGCGGAGGCCGTGGAGATGCAGCGCCGGCCCCTTGATGAGGAGCGCTCGGATGCCGCGCCTCTCGGCGAGCGCGCACACCCAGGCGGCGGCAAGCTCGTCGGCCTCGTCCAGGCGGAGCAGCACGGTCGCGTCGGTCGGGGTGTCCGTGGGCACGGCCCCACGATAACGGCGTGCGTGCGGGGCCAGACGCTTTCGAGGACCGCGAGTAGACTCGCCGCACTGCGCGGCACTGCCGCGGCGCCCGACCGAGGGGAGCCCCGCCATGACCGACGCACCCATCCTCGTGCCCGCACGGCCCCACACCGCGGCCGTCGCCACCGTGCACCGCCGTCGCGCGCAGGGGCGCGGCATCCGTCTGCTCGTCATCTACGGTGTGCTGCTGACGCTCATCGCGTTCTGGCCGGTGCCGGTGGATCGCGGGGCGTCTGGCCTGCTGCGCGCGATCACGCAGGCGGTCCCATGGCTGACGTACGACGTCATCGAGACGACTGCCAACGTCGCACTGTTCGTGCCGTTCGGGGTGCTGCTGGCGCTCGTGCTTCCGCTGCACCGCGGACTCGTCGTGCCGATCGCTCTCGCCACCACGCTGCTCATCGAGTCGGGTCAGGCTCTGCTCCTCGCCGAGCGCACCCCGAGTCTGCGTGACATCGTCGCCAACGTTCTCGGCGCGACGATCGGCCTCGCCATTGTGCAGCTCATCGAACGGCGTGCGGCGCCGAAGTGACGGGTGCCGGGCATCAGCTCCCGAAGTAGCTGCGGGCGTCGCGGGTGCTCAGCAGGATCAGCCCGATCAGCGACAGCAGCGACCCGCCGATCACCGACCACAGGCTGGCATCGGAGAAGAGGCCGAGCACCTGCAGCACGATGGTGATGGCGAAGACGACCATCGCGATCGTGCGGGCGGTGGGGTTGCCGCGCCACAGGCCGACGCCGACGGCGAGGGTGATGGCTCCGATGATGAGGCTGATCCACCCGAGGATCGCGGGCCAGGTGATGAAGAGGCCGGCGATGATCGCGAAGATCGATCCGACGATCTGCAGAAAGCCGGAGATCCAGGCGATGATGGCGACGAGCGTGACGCCGAGCGGGCGCTGAGTCATGGGTGAGTCCTCCGTGGCGAGACAGATTCGGCTGAAGGCTCCAACGTAGCGGTCGCCTGCCGGCGCGCACGCGTTTCACGCTGAGCTGCTCGTGTCGGCCCTCAGAATGGTGCCGCGGTGTCGTCGCCCGGCACGAAGACGACGCGCTGCGGAGGACGGTCGAGGTACGGCCGGCCGGCAGGACTGGTCCACTCGAGGGTGCCGCCGGGGAGCTGGCGCACCGTCCAGTCGGTCGCGTGTTTCAGCGTGTGATGTCTTTTGCAGAGGCAGGCGAGATTGCGGACGTCGGTCGGACCGCCTCGGGCGTGGTCGTGCGTGTGGTCGTCATCGCACAGTCGCGCCGGCCTTCGGCATCCGGGGAAGCGGCAGTGCGGATCCCGGGCCTTGAGGTACCGCTGCTGCGCCGCGGACGGCTGGTAGCGGTCGACCGCGAGCACCATCCCGGTCACCGGATCGGCCATCACGCGGTCCCAGCCCGGCGCATCACCGGCGAGGCGCCGTGCGGTGGCGGGGTCGACGGGCGCGATGCCGTCGAGTTCGGCACCGCCGCTCGTGACCCCGGTCAGGGTCGTGACGGGCACCGTGATCTGCACGGTCGCGCGGATCGCCCCGAGTCCGCCGGGCGCGGCATCCAGGGTCGGGTCGATCACCGGAGCGCCGGTGAGGAGCAGATCGGCGACGAGGTCGGCGCGGATCTGGTCGATCGTCCGCTCGTCGAACCACACTTCTTCGTCGGGCGCGGTCTCGCAGCTGCTGTCGGGAGCACCAAGGGCTGCGGCATCCGTCGTTTCGTGGGTCGTTCGCACCTGGTGCCGGCGGGAGGCGTCGACCCGCTTGATGAGCTTGGCCTGCCGTGTCGCGCGGTCGACGATGCCGTGGGCCAGCGCGGTCGGGAGCAAGTGGTTCAGCAGCGACATGCCGTCGTCGAGGTCGGTCACCCAGATGCGGCGGCCCTGCACCACGAGATCGTGGCGCTCCTGAAGGGTGAGCGGGTTGCGGATGTCTGCCTGCTGCCGGGCGTAGGCACGGGTGCGCGCGGCCGTCGTCGTCTCCGCGTATTCGAGAACCGCGCGTTCGAACTCGGCCCGTGCAGCGGGCTCGTCGATCGCGCCGCCGCAGTCGAGGATGGCGGTCACGTGGCCTCGTGAGATGCGCCCCGCTTCGAGGGCTGTCACGGTGACCGCGAACGAGGTGGTGAGCCGATGTGCGTCCCACATGTGCGACTGCATCGTGCGGTCGTTGACCTTCACGGCGAGACCGAGCTCGGCCGCCAGTGCGCGCAGCGGCATGTCGCGTTCCTTCGAGCGCGCCGACGGGATGCGCGCCTGCTGCGCCTCAGCGAGGGCGAACGCGTCGGCCAGGAGACGCAGTTTGCGGGCGTGGAGGGCGGCCTCTTCGGCGTGGATACGGCGCAGCTGCGCAGCGAGGTCTCCGGCGCGCTGCGCCTCGACCTCGTCGCGTTCCGCGTCGTCCACGATGTGCCCTTCCGTCGCGCAGAGAGCGCGACCCTCCTCACGGGATGATCCCGATCGGACCGCGGGGCACAACGCGGTCGGATCTCTGCGAAAGAACCGGATGACGGTGTCTTTCGCTGGATCCATCATGGCGGGGGCCTCCGACATTGCGGTGGCCGTCCGCATCCGGCCGACACCGCCTGGGCGCGTGCCGGACGACGCCCTTGTGCGCCGGATTCGGCCGCGCTAGCATCCGGGCATCGATTGCCAGGGGGTGTCGCAATCGTTGGGGTCCATCGCACGGTGCGACTTATTCGTCGCGCCGACTTCGACCGGGGGGCGGGATCATGGGCGACGCACACCAGGACGAGCCGACGGCGGCCGCGGCGGCGGCGCCAGAATCGGCGGTGGGCTCGAAACCCGAGCTCGGAGATGCGCCGCTGGCGGCGGCTGATGACCACGCGCCCACGAGTGCGAGCGCAGGGGGCGCGGCTGCTGTCCCGTCGACTGGTCCGGCGTCGTCAGAGCCTGCCACGGCGGCGTCCGGGCCGGCCGCGGTGATCGGCGAGGATGGCGGTGCGATGGCTTCCGCACCACCGCCCCCCGCGCCTGCGCCGGCTCCCGCGCCGACGCCCGCCAAGCCGACACTGACGCTGTCTGCCGTCGTCCCGCCGAAGCCGCCGGTGACGGCGCCGCTGCCGTTGACGGCAGTGGCGCCGGGAGTGGCCGTTCGGTTCACCGTCAGCTCGACGGTCCCGATCACCGCGCCTGCGCTGAAGTCGGGCAGCGCACCGATCGAGGCGACCTTCGTGAATGCGGAGCGGGCAGCCCGTGCGACCGAGTGGGTCGCGAACGTCACCTTCGCGACACAGCCGGCCAACGATGTGTACGCGACCGCCGGCGCGGGAGCGGACGCGGTCATGTCCCCGGCGATGAGAGTGACGGTCGGGGCGCCGCCCGCGGCACCTCCGGGAAACGGCGGGGGAGGCGTCGCAGGGCCCGCCGAAGTGGCCGTGGGCGAGTACGACGCCGACTTCGCCCGGCGCACGGGTGCCGTCTTCCGTGGGCTCGCGTACCTGTTCGCCGGACTGGCGGCCTGGATGCTGCTGTGGATCCTGCCGATGGGAGGTCTCGCCGACGAGGCGACCGACATCACCGACAGGGTCGTCGCCGCGGCGAGCACGATCGCTTTGGCGGTGGGTGTCATCGCGATCCTGGCGGGGGTCTGGATGGCACTGCTCGAGGCGAGAGGCCGACAGCGGGCTCGCGTCGCTCTCGCCGAAGGCGGCTTTCGGGGCGCCGGCGGTGGACTGGGAATGAGCATCGCTGATGTCGAGAAGCTCGCCGCAGCTCTGAGCAAGGTGCGCGGCACCATCGCCGCCTTCGTCATCGGCGTGCTGCTCATCGTGCTCGGACTGGCGGCCCTCACCGTCGATCAGCTCGTTCCGGATCCTGCAGCGACGACCCAGACCGAGGAGCCAGAACAGACGGGCGACGACGAGCCATGAGCGAGGTGCATGCGGTGCTGATCGGCGTCGCCGAACCGGCGCCGGTGCGATGGTCGGATCAGCTCGCCACTTTCGTCGCGGCATCGGAGCCGTTCCTCGACAGCGACTACAGATTCGCGACGCTGGGCGGCGTGCACGAGGACCTCGACACCTACACCCGGATGATCGTGGACGAGGTGCCGGACGCCGTCATCTCGCGCCTCGAGGGGACGGAAGAAGCAACGCTGGCGAGCGTCACCGCCGAGCTCGAGAGGCATGTTCGTCCCGATACGCCCTGCAGCTGCTCCGCGCTCGTGATCGTCCTCGTGGGGCACGGATTCCAGGTGCAGACATGGGATGCCAGCGAGCCAGACCGCCTGGACGAATTGTTCGCCCTCGCCGACCTGCCTCTCATCGACGACTGGTGGGTGCCGTTCTGGCGCGCCGCGCGCCGCGATCTCACGGCCACCATCATCGTCGACTCCTGCCATTCGGAGACGATCGTGCGAGGCCTGTTCGTTCCAGACCCCGTCATCGTTCGCGAAACGGTGAGCGATGGCCCCCGTCGGCTCATCATCTCTGCGTCGATGGATGCGCAGCTTGCCCGCGAGTTCTCCATCGGCGGCCGGGTGCAGGGCGTGCTCACGCGCGAGCTCGAGCAGGCGTGGGCGTCGCCGCCGAATCGCGCCAGTTACGAGGCCTGGTTCGTCTACGCGGCTCCGTTCGTGAATCAGACGATGACGCAGACAGCTGTGTTGAGGATCATCGATCCTCAACAGACGATTCAGCTCGCCCGACCTTTCACAGCGTGAGGCCTTGAGGCCCCCGGCTACACGCGGATGTCGTCGATGTGGTCGCGGTACCAGGTGACGGTGCGGTCCAGGCCGTCTGCGAGGCTGATCTTCGACGTCCAGCCGGCGTCGGCGAGCTTGGAGACGTCGAGCAGCTTCTGCGGGGTGCCGTCGGGCTTGCTGGTGTCCCACTCGGTCTCGCCCTCGAAGCCGACCACGCCGGCGATGGTCTCGGCGATCTCGCGGATGGTGACGTCCGAGCCGGTGCCGACGTTGACCTGCTCGGGCCCGTCATAGTGCTCGAGGAGGTGCAGCACGGCATCCGCCATGTCGTCCGAATGCAGGAACTCGCGCCTGGGCGTTCCGGTGCCCCAGTTCGTCACCGAGGCCGCGCCGGACTTCGCGGCCTCGTCGTAGCGGCGGATCAGCGCCGGTAGCACGTGCGAGCCCTTGGGGGAGAAGTTGTCGTTCGGCCCGTACAGGTTGGTGGGCATCGCAGAGATCCACGGCAGCCCGTACTGGCGTCGCACCGCCTGCACGTTCAGGATGCCGGCGATCTTCGCGATCGCGTAGGCGTCGTTGGTGGGCTCGAGGTGGCCGGTGAGCAAGGAGTCCTCGCGGATGGGCTGCTCGGCGAACTTCGGATAGATGCACGACGACCCGAGGAAGGCGACTCGTTCGACGTCGTTCGCGAGTGCCGCGTCGAGCACGTTCGACTGGATGCGGAGGTTGTCGCTGAGGAAGTCGACCGGGTAGGTGCTGTTCGCAAGGATGCCGCCCACCTTCGCCGCGGCGAGCACGAGGTATCGCGGCTTGATGTCGGACACGTAGGCGAACACCGCGTCACGGTTCTTCAGGTCGAGTTCGGCCGACCTCTTGCCGACGACGTCGGTGAAGCCCTCGCCTTTCAGCTTCCTGACGATCGCTGAACCCACGAGCCCGCGATGGCCTGCCACGTAGAAGGTGGCATCCCGGTCGAGCTGCGCCGGGACGTACTGCACGGTGTCTGTCGCTGTCGTCACTTGCCGACCAGTGATGGCTCGGATGTCCAGGAGACCAGGTTGACGGAGTCGATCCACTCCGGGCGCTTGTCCAGCGCCTCCACATCGGCGTCGACCATCAGCTCGGCGACGGAGATCCCGTCCAGTGAGGTCTTCCAGCCGAGCTTGTCGTGGGCCTTCGTGGGGTCGCCGATGAGTGCATCCACCTCAGTGGGGCGCAGGTAGCGCTCGTCGAATTTGACGAACTGCTGCCAGTCCAGGCCGACGTGCCCGAATGCCGCCTCGAGGAAGTCTCGGATCGTGTAGCCGATGCCCGTGGCGAGCACGAAGTCCTCCGGCTCTTCGACCTGCAGCATCCGCCACATCCCTTCGACGTACTCCGCCGCATACCCCCAGTCTCTGATGGAGTCCAGATTGCCGAGATAGAGATCCTTCTGCTCGCCCGCTTGGATCCTGGCGACCGCGCGGGTGATCTTGCGCGTGACGAAGGTTTCGCCACGACGCGGTGACTCGTGATTGAAGAGGATGCCGTTCACCGCGAACAGGTCGTACGCCTCCCGGTAGTTCTTCGTGATCCAGAAGCTGTAGAGCTTGGCTGCGGCGTAGGGCGAGCGTGGATAGAACGGCGACTCCTCGTTCTGGGGTGGAGGCGTGGCTCCGTAGAGCTCGGACGTAGAGGCCTGGTAGAACTTCGTGTCGATGCCCGAAAGCCGCACCGCTTCGAGCAGACGGATCGTGCCGATGCCCGTGGTGTCGGCGGTATGCACGGGCTCATCGAACGACACCCTCACATGTGACTGAGCAGCCAGGTTGTAGACCTCGTCCGGATGGATCTTCATGAGCAGAGTCACCAGGCCCGCCCCGTCGCTGAGATCCCCATAGTGAAGGAACAGCCTGGCGCTCGGGTCGTGCGGATCGACATAGAGATGGTCGATGCGATGCGTGTTGAAGGTCGACGCACGGCGTATGAGACCGTGGACCTCGTATCCCTTTCCGAGCAGCAGCTCGGCGAGGTATGAGCCGTCCTGACCGGTGATACCGGTGATGAGTGCACGCTTCACGTCGTACTCCGTCCCCCAGCGACTCGCGGAGGCCGTACGGCGGTCTCCGCGCAAGTCACGGAATCCGCGACGCCGGCAGCCAGGCTCGGTGAACCTGTCGGGAGCTGTCCCATCGTCGAGAACAGTGCGACGATACCGCAGTCCGCGCGGCGAGAATAGGCCTCTCGTCAGGCGCTCTCGCGACCGTCGCCTGGGCGCTCGCCCCAGCGGCGGTCGCGAGAGCGACGCTGCCTGGGTGCTACGGGCGTCCCATCCCGTAGTACGTCCACCCGGCGGCGCGCCAGGCGGCGGCATCCCATCCGTTGCGTCCGTCGATGACGACGCGGCCCGATGTGAGCGACGACGCGTGTTCGGGGGTCAGATCGCGGCGGTATTCGTCCCATTCGGTGACGAGCACGATGGCGTCGGCCTCACGGAGCGCTTCGTCGCGGTCGGCGACGTAGTTCAGCTGCGGGTGCAGGCGCTGGGCGTTCTCGATGGCGGCGGGGTCGGTGATGGTGACCCAGGCTCCGAGGCCGTGCAGGCGGATGGCGACGTCGAGGGCGGGGGAGTCGCGGATGTCGTCGCTGTAGGGCTTGAAGGCGGCGCCGAGCAGGGTGACGTTCTTCTTGAACACCGAGCCGCCGAACGCGTTGATGACGAGATCGACCGCGCGGTCGCGGCGGCGGAGGTTGATCGCGTCGACTTCGCGGAGGAAGGCGACGGATTCGCCGCGGCCGAGCTCTTCGGCGCGGGCGGAGAACGCGCGGATGTCCTTCGGCAGGCAGCCGCCGCCGAACCCGATGCCGGCGCCGAGGAAGCGGCGGCCGATGCGCACGTCGTGCCCGATCGCGTCGGCCAGCTGGGTGACGTCGGCTCCGGTGACCTCGGCGATCTCGGCCATCGCGTTGATGAACGAGATCTTGGTGGCGAGGAAGGCGTTGGCGGCGACCTTGACGAGCTCGGCGGTGGCGCGGTCGGTGACGATGAACGGTGTGCTCTTCGCGACGGCCGGGTGGTAGACCTTGCGCAGGATGTCGGCGGCCCGTTCGCCGTCGTCGCCGGGGTCGACGCCCACCACGAGGCGATCCGGATCGATCGTGTCCTTGACGGCGTAGCCCTCGCGCAGGAATTCGGGGTTCCAGACCAGCGTCGCACCCGTCGCCTCGATGCGCGGCGCGAGGTCTGCCGCCGTGCCTACGGGCACCGTCGACTTGCCTGCGACGACGTCGCCGGCAGACAGATAGGGGAGCAGGCCGTCGACCGCCGCGTTCACGTAGGTGAGGTCGGCGGCGTAGCCGTCCTTCTGCTGCGGGGTGCCGACGCCGATGAAGTGCACTGTCGCGCCGGCGGCCTCGGCCATGTCGGTCGTGAACTTCAGGCGGCCCGACTCGACGCCGGCCGTGAGCAGTTCCTGCAGGTCGGGCTCGAAGAAGGGAGCCTCGCCGCGTGAGAGGGCGTCGACCTTCCGCCGATCGACGTCGATGCCGACCACGTCGTGACCGATGGACGCCATAGCGGCCGCATGCACGGCTCCGAGGTAGCCGCAGCCGATGACAGACAAGCGCATGACAGTGCCCCTTCCAGGGATGGGACTAGGCCGTCGTCCGGACGGACGACGGGGGACGGGAAGGGGCAGCAGCGACCCAGCTGACAGCGATCCTCGCATGAGGAACTCCCGATGCAGGAGTCAGCACACCGCGAACGGCGTCGTTGCGACGCAGGTCGGCGACCGCGAGCTGGCGGAAATCCAGTGCGAGACCCGCACCGACCGCCTTGGCGTAGGACTCCTTCACCGCCCACAGCTGGGTGAGCCAGGCCCTCCGGCCTGCTGCCTCCAGGCCGTCGGCGTGGCGGCGCTCCGCCGGCGTGCAGAGGCGCCGCACCAGCGCCGGCTGGTCGAACACCGGCGCGACGAGCTCGATGTCCACTCCGATGAGGCCGTGCTCGACGACGCCGACCACGAGCCGGTCACCCGCGTGGGCGATGCTGACGTCCAGCGTCGAGCCCTCGAGTCGCGGCTTGACGCCGCGCGGAGTCGCCTCGAACCCCCGCCAGGCGCGCCGCAGGCGCACGGTGACGATGTCGCGCACCCACCTCCTCGCGGTCAGGTACGACGGGAGTCGTGATTCGGGTAGCGAACCGAGGGCTGCGGCATCCGCCCCGAGCAGGTGCGCGGCGTCCTCGGGGTCGTGATCGAGGTCGTCGCGCGCGGGAATGCGACCCATCACGACGTGCACCCCTCGCGCCGAGACGAGGCTTCGACGCGCGCCGGTCGCGGGGTCATTCGTCGACACGCTGGCGGATTCCCTCGGCGAGCTCGCGAATGGTGGGGTGGTCCCACACGATGGTCGGGTCGACCTCGAGCTCGAACTCGTCCTCGATGTCTCCGCAGAGCGTGAGGGCGTAGACCGAGTCGAGCCCGAGTTCGGCGAGCGGCGTGTCGACGGTGAAGTCGTCGGCCTGCATCTTGCCGTAGGCGACGACGCGTCCGACGAGCCACTGCTCGATCTCGGTGGCGGTCAGTTGTGTGGGCATGGTGTCGTCCTTTCGGTGGTCACAGTGGCGCCACTGTCGCGCGTGCGGGGCCGATCGCCATCTCCTCGCCGCTGGCGGCGCGTGCTTCGGCGTGCGCGACGAGCCGCGCCACGAGGTCGGTGGGAAGCGGAGGCTGTCGTCGCACCACACGTCCACGGATGCGTCGGAGACACGCCTCCATCGCGAGGGGGTCGGCCGCGATCGCCTCCGAGCCGCGCGCCTGCCTCCAGCCGTTGATGACGGCTGCGGCCGCGGTGAGCAGCGCGACGCAATGGGCGAGCTCGAGCATCTGGTGCGGGTCCGCCGTCCCATGCCCGCCCGCTTCCACGGCGGCGACAGCAGCCTCGGCAGCGGCCGCGAGATCGGCATGCACCTCGACGGCGCCGGGCGCGTCGGACGCGATCGCCGCGGCGACGGCCGGCTGAAGGAGCGCGCGCGGCGCCGTGGCACCCGTGTCACCGCACCACGCGTCCACTGCGGCGGCCGCCGACGGCAGTGCGTCGGCGAGGTCCGGTACGAGGATGGAAAGTGCGGAGAGGTCGCGCACATGCTGCTCGATGAGCTCGAACGGCGCGATCCGCGCATAGAACGTCGAGCCGGCGAGCACCGACACCTGCTGGGCCGCCTCTGCCAGCAGCAGGCAGGTCAGGTGGGCGCTCAGCGCGACCGCGATGGCGGCCGCGGGCGCGTGCGCGTCCGCCAGGCACACGGCGGCGCTGCTGAGCGCGTCGGCAGTCAGGGCGTCGGCCAGAGCCGCCGCCAGCAGCGAGCGGGCATGCGGGATGTCGAGCACGGTCCCGCCGTAGAGCTGACGGCTCTGGGAGTAGTGGACGCACTCGCTCAGCGCGGCGTCGAGCGCTCCGAGCGCCGCCGCAGGCACCGCGGCCCGGATCGCGATGACCCGGGCGAACCCGGACCCCGGCACGACAGCCACCGGGACGATGCCGGATGCCGGCTGTGCCGTCGTGTCGAACCGGTAGGTCCGCAGCGCGCTCGTCACCAGATGGCCCTCAGCGGGCGCTGTACCCCCGACGGCGGTACCCCCGACGGTGAGGCGCCCGATGAGCGGCTCGAGTGCATCGAGTCCTGCCGAGACGTCGCGCCCGAAGGCGGGACGCGCGTGCTCCACGCTCTCCGCGATGCTCACGATCGCTCCGTCCACGAGGGCAGCAGCGTGACGGCGCCGCTTCCACCGGCGTGCGCGCGCAGCGCGGCGTCGAGGAGCGCGTCCGCGACCGCGGTGTCGACGGTGTCCGCCCCGAGCCGGTTCGCCACCCGCTGCAGCACGGCCGCGAGCCAGGCGTCGCTCTCCCCCAGCGGACCCGGGATCGCGCCCAACCGTGCGAGATGGACGGCCAAGGCGCACGCGGCACCGAAGACGAGCGCGAATCGTTCGGCGAGGTGGAAGGCGAGCGGATCGGGCTGCGACTGCCGGGGCAGGTCGCCGGCCTCGGCGAGCAGCGCGGTGTATTCGTCGCGGATCCAGCGCGCCGCATCGACCGCGGCGCGGGACGTGCGACCGTCGTCCACCGCGTCGACGAGCGCCGGCAGCGAACGCAGCAGCCGGGAGCCGTGCCGGGTGACCAGGCGCAGCGACGCCGTGTCGAGCGCGTCGTGCTCCACGTCCGCGCGGAGCGGCGCGAGCACCTCCGGCAGCGGCGGCGGTGCTGCCGGACGCAGCTGGTTCGGCAGCTCGTTGACGATCATGTTGAGGTTGACCACCGAGTTGCCGTCGAAGATCCCGACGACGCGGCTGTCGCGCGCGGCCTTCTGGAACGCGCCGAAGGCGGACGGATGCAGCCCGCCCGAGCCCTCCGAGCCGACGATGAGCGCTTGCGGGCCCAGCAGACGGGTGAGGTCGCGGAAGAGCAGGTCGGCAGTGTCGGGGCCGAGGAACTTCACCAGCGCGCTCACGAGCGCCATCTCGCCGGGCACGGCGTGCGCAGAACGCACGCCGACCAGCATCAGGCACTCGACCAGGAGCGCGTCGGCGACGGCGACTCCCAGTGCACGCCGGGACGCGGGCGCGTCGAGGAGCCGACCGCGCACGCCGTCCGGCACGGAGGCGGCATCGAGCGCGGTCTGCAGCGCCCGGTCGACGGCTCCCAGCGACAGGCCGGTCGTGAACGGGCGGGTCAGCTGCAGGCTCTTCAGCACGATCTCGAGTCCGTGCCCGGCGGGGCCGACGAGGGCGTCCGCGCCGACGACGGATCCTTCGAACCGGATGCCGGCGAGGTTGGCGCCGCGCAGGCCGTGCGAGGCGACCTTGGCCTCGTACCCGATCGTTGCGGGGTCGGCCTCTTCCTTGTCGACCAGCACGAGCGACAGCGAGCGGGGACCTGGCCGTTCGTCGGAGCGGGCGAGCACGGTCATCGCGCGGCAGCGGACGGCGTTGTTGATCGGCCACTTCCCGCCGTCGACGCGTACGGTGCCGGTGCCGATCTGCGCGGACGTCGCCGACCGCGACAGGTCCGAGCCGCGGCCGCGTTCGGTCAGCCCCCACGACACGGGTCGTCCGGTGTCGACGAGGCCCGCCATGCGGGTCGCGATCTCGCCGCCCGCGACCCAGGCGCAGATCGCGCCGAGGAAGGTCTTGCCGTGCACGGCGGCGACGGTGAAATCGCGCCGCGCGAGGTGTCGGATCATCAGCAGCGGCACGAGGGCGTCGCCCAGCATGCCGCCGTGCGCCTCGGGTACGTACCACTGCTGCAGCCCGAACGCGGTGACGGCCGCGATCTCGTCCTCCGGAAAGGCCGACCTCTCGTCGAGCAGCACCGATCGCCTCGTCGAGACGACCGCCTCGTCATCGGCGGGGTCCCCGAGGAACGCGTCGAACGCGCGCACGGGGGCGAGCGTGCCGGCGTCCGCGCCGGTGGCGACCGCGGTCATGCCGGGACCGTTTCGAACCCGTCGAGGTGGACGAGCTGCAGTCGCTGCTGGTGGAGAAGCCGGCGCGTGAGTGCGCGCTGCACCTTGCCGCTGGTGGTGCGCGGCAGCGTGCCCTTGCGGATCAGCGCCACGCCCAGGGCGGGCAGCGTGAACTCCGTCGCCACCCGCGCGCGCAGCGCCGTGGCGAGTGCGTCGAGATCTTCGGCGGTCGCCGAGGGGTCCACCTCGGCGACGATGCCCACCTCTGGCGCCACGCCCGGGCGCTCGAACGCCGCGCTGAGGCATCCTGCGCCCAGCAGCTCCGCCGCGCTGCGCTCGAGGTCCTGGGGGTAGATATTGCGCCCGCGGACGATGATGAGGTCTTTGAGGCGGCCGGTGATGACGAGTTCGCCGTCGACCATCGCGCCGAGGTCGCCGGTGCGCAGGTACACCTCGTCGGCGACACCGGCGAGGGTCGCGCCGAATTCGGCTGCCGTCTCCTCCGGCCGGCGCCAGTAGCCCTGCGTCACGCTCGTGCCGCGCACCCAGATCTCGCCGATGCGTCCGTCGCGGAGCTCCACGGCCGTGGCCGGATCGACGATCGCGATCTCCATGCCCGCACCGGGCCGGCCGCACGGCACCAGCTCGGCGGTGCGCTCGCCCGGGCTCGCCGGCAAGATGTGGTCACGCTCGAGCGCGTCGGCGCTGACGACGATCGCCCGTGGCGGCACGGTGTCGCGATGCGCGGTGATGAGCAGCGTCGTCTCGGCCATGCCGAATGCGGGCACGAAGGCCTCGCCGCGGAACCCCGCGGCGGCGAACCGCGCGGTGAACGCGTCGAGGGTGTCGATCCGCACCGGCTCCGCGCCGGTGATCACGGTCTGCAGCGATGACAGATCGAGTTCGGCGAGCTGTTCGTCCGTCACGAGACGGCTGCACAGGGCGAAGGCGAAGTCCGGTCCGACGGTGTGAGTCGCCTTGTGCTCGCTGATCAGCCGCAGCCACAGCACCGGCCGGCGCAGGAACTGCGAGGGCGACGTCAGGTGCAGCGTGCCGCCGGCGAAGAGGGGTTGCAGGATCTGCCCGATGAGGCCCATGTCGTGGTAGTGCGGCAGCCAGCCGACGGTGATCGATTCCGCCGTCAGGCCGACGATGCCGCCGATCGCCTGCTGGTTCGCGTATAGGTTCGCGTGCGACACCATGACGCCCTTCGGCAGCCCGGTCGACCCCGATGTGTACTGCAGGATCGCGAGCGCCGACTCGTCGATGGTGGGCATGCTCCAGTCCTCCGGAGAGGCTGCGGCAGGTCCGTCGACGGCGATCACGGCGGCGTCGGCGATCGACGTCTCGCCGGCGAGGCCGAGTCCGTCCAGGGCGCCTGTCTCGGTGAGCACGGCCTTCGCCCCCGCGTCCTCGAGGATCGCGAGCAGGCGCTGGCGCACGGCATCCGCATTCCGCATCGCGGTGATCGGCACCGGGGCTGCCGCGACGCCCGCGTAGAGGCACGCGAGCAGCGCACGCACGAACGGCAGGCCCGGCTCGAAGGCGAGGATCACGACGTCGCCGGGCGCGAGCCCGGCTCGGGCGAGCTCGACGGCACGGGCGCGCGCATCGGCATCGAGGTCGACATACGACACCTCGCCGACGTCGACGGGCGAGCGATAGAAGCGGATGCCGCGGCCCGCGGCATCCGTCGCCGACCGGCGCAGCCTGCGCACGAACTCGGTCCCGCTCTCTGCCGCGCCGCCCTCCCTCGCGGGCGCCCCGGCCCGTGGCACGTGCACTTCACTCTCGGTCATCGCGGACTCCCCTCGGTCCTGACGCCTTTGCGCCCCGCGAGTTCCGTCCACTCCCCACAGCCGTACCAGCCGACGGATCCAGCGGCGACACTGCGGCACCCTCGTGGTACAGACTGACCGACGCAGGCGACGTCGCTGTTACACGCGCGTTAACTCTGCGGCACCCTCCTCGTGGTGCCGATCGCGGCGGCTAATCTGAGCGGCGTGGGGCGGATCAATGGGTATGGGGTGCTGCTGGGGGTGCAGCGGGTGCGGGATTCGGTGTACAGCCGACTCGTGGCCGGCGGCTTCCAGTCGTTCGGCGCGGGCTCGCGCATCATGCTGCCCGCGCGCATCGCGAACCCCGACCGGATCTCCGTAGGCGCCGGCGTGCTCATCGGCGCCGGCTCATGGCTGATGGTCCCGTCGCGCGACGAGCCCGGACCCGTGATCGAGCTCCACGATCGCGTCCGCATGCGCGGAGCGTCGATCTCGGCGGTGCGCAGCGTCGTGATAGAGGAGGCCGTGGGCATCGCGGCGGGGGTGTACATCTCCGACCACAGCCACGGCTTCGACCTCGTCGACGTGCCGATCCGCGACCAGCCGCTGACCGAACCCCGCCCGGTGCGGATCTGCCGCGGCGCATGGCTCGGTCAGAACGTCGTGGTGATGCCCGGCGTCACGATCGGGG